>NZ_JBHWIO010000024.1:47436-57117 GCF_042732075.1 Kitasatospora sp. NPDC059812 | reverse complement strand
GGGGGTGCCCCCGGCCCCCCGAGGCCCGGCGAAGCCCCCTGCCCTACGACCGGAGGGGGGGGGCCCACGCGCTACCGCCGCGTGGCCAGGCCGCTCCGGGTGTGACACACATTCGCGAACCACGAGAGGGGACCAAGGCATGAGCAAGGTTGTCGTCACGGGTGGCGGCGGGTTCATCGGCTCGCACATCGTCGACCGGTTGTGCGCCCAGGGACACCGCGTCCTGGTGGTGGACGACTTCTCCACGGGCGATCGGGCCAATCTCGCCGAGAGCGAGGCCCGCTGGCCCGAGTTGAGCATTCTCACGGCCGACGTGGTCGACGAATCCACCGCGGCCGCGGTGGAGGACTTCGCGCCCGAGGTGCTGCTGCTGCTGGCCGCGCAGTTCAGCGTGAAGGTGTCGATGCGGGATCCCCTGCTGGACGCCCAGGTCAACGTCATCGGCCTGGTCCGGATGCTCGAAGCGGCGCGGCGCAGCCGCAGCCGCAAGGTCGTGTTCGCCTCCAGCGGCGGGACGATCTACGGGCCCGCCGGTGAGGACGGGGTGCCCATCAAGGAATCCGCGGGCCGGGTGCCCAGCTCCTTCTACGGACTGACCAAGTCCGTCGCCGTCGACTATCTGCGCCTCTACCACGAGACCTACGGCCTGGACTACGTCGCGCTCGCCCTCGGCAACGTCTTCGGCCCCCGCCAGACCCCGTTCGGTGAGGCGGGAGTCGTCTCCATCTTCGCGCAGCGCATGCTCTCCGGGCAGACCTGTGTCATCAACGGGGACGGCCTGCAGACGCGCGACTACGTGCATGTGAGCGATGTGGCCGATGCGTTCGTGCGGGCCATGGACCAGGGGCACGGTCTGATCAACATCGGGAAGGGCGGGGAGAGTTCGGTCCTGGACATCCACCAGGCGGTCGAGAAGCGGACCGGCCGTTCGCTGCCGCCCCGCTTCGGGCCGCCGCTGGCGGGAGAAGTGCGCAGGGGGTGCCTGGATCCCTCCCGTGCCCAGGCCCAACTGGGCTGGACCGCCCGGACGACGCTGGAGGACGGGGTCGACTCCGTCGTGTCCTGGCTGGCCGCACGCCCCCTGCCGACGGAGGCCTCGCCCGAGGCGGGGCAGACCGGTCAGACCGGTCAGACGGGGCAGACGGGGCAGACGGGGCAGACGGGATGAGGCTGGCGGGGATGATCCTGGCAGCCGGGCGCGGCAGCCGGATGGGAGCACTCACCGCCCAGACGCCCAAGCCGCTCCTGCCCCTGGCGGGCAGGCCGCTGCTGGGACACCTGCTGGACCGGTGTGCCGAGACCGACGTCACGGACGTCTACCTCAATCTGCACTACCAGGCCGAGCAGGTCCTTCGCTTCCTCGACGGCACCACGGTGAAGGTGCCCGTCCACGCCCGGACCGAGCCCCGCCTCACCGGGCCCGCCGGGGCACTGCGGCTGTTCCACGAGGAACTCGCCGCCTTCGACGCCGTGCTCGTCACGTCCTGCGACGTCATCATGGGCGAGCCGCTCCAACGGCTCGTCGACGCGCACACTCGCGGAGGCTACGCCCTGACGTTCGCCTGTACGCGGATCCGGCAGGCCCGCCGCTACGGCGTGCTGGACATCGACCCCGATGGTCGGATCCGCGGCGCCCGGGAGAAGCCCGACGTCCCCGACGACGAGACGCACTGGATCAGTGCCGGCGTGTACTGCCTGGACCCCCGCATCATCGCGCACATCCCCGAAGGCGTCGTCTACGACTACGCCAGGGAGCTCGCCCCCGCACTGATGGCCGCCGGCGAACGCGTGGGGGCGCACCGGCTCACCGGCTACTGGCGGGACGTGGGCACTCCCGATTCGCTGCGCGAGGCCGGCGAGGACGCCGGCCGTGGGCTCATTCCCTGGCTCACCGAGAGGGCGGACCGATGAAAGTCCTGATGCTGACCTCCAGTTACGAGCCCCTGCACGGCGGGGCCGAGACCTATGCGCGGCTGTTGTGCGAAGGGCTGGTGGTCGACGGCCACGACGTCGTCATCGCGACCGACGGGTCATGGCTGGACGACCTGCCCGGGGAGCGCGAGGAGGACGCGGGGCGGGTCGTGCGGCTGCGCGACTTCGCGGACCGCGTGGACGCCCGGGACAAGGTGAGATGGCGACAGATGCAGTACTCCGTCCTCGACGAACTGGGGGCCGTGCTCCAGGGCGAGAGCTTCGACGTCGTCCACGCCAACAGCCATGAGACGCTCATCCTCGCGAGCATCGTGGCGCTCGAAACGGACGCCGCACTGGTGTGCTCGCTGCACGAGCAGAACCCCGACCTGGAGCGGTTCGGCCGCGGCCGGTGCCGCCTGTCGTACCAGACCCTCCCCGTCGACATGCACTTCGTCCCCAGCCGCTTCTTCGCCGAGCGCGCCGCCCGCTTCGGCGCCCCCGCCGACCGCATCAGGCTCGTCCACAACGGCGTTCCCGACGCGCCGCCGGACGACGTGGCCCGGAACCTGCGCTCCGCACTGCGCACCGAACTCGGCGTCACCCCCGACCAGCGGCTGATCGTCCTCCCGGGCCGGATGTCCGCCCGCAAGGCCCAGCTCGACCTGGCCACGGCGCTTCCCCTGGTCGCGGCGGAGCTGCCCGAGGTGCGGGTGCTCCTGGCGGGGAGGGTCTCGGACTACGCGTACGAGAAGAGCGTGTGGGGCCGACTCGAACACGAGGGTGTGGCAGAACTGGTCACCCTCCGCCAGGACTTCGGCGCCGAGGCGATGCCTGCCGTCTATGCTGCGGCGGATCTGGTGGTCCAACCCTCCCTGGCGGAGGGACTGCCGTTCAGCGTGGTCGAGGCGATGCGCGCCGGCAAGCCCGTCGTCGGCACCCGCGTCATCGGCATCAGCGACGTCATCACCGACGGCGTCGACGGCCTGCTCGTGCCGGCGGCCGACCCGCCCGCACTGGCCGCAGGGATACTGCGGGTGCTCACCGACGAGTCGTTGGCCGCCGAGCTGGCGGCCAACGCGAGCACCACGGCGGAACGGGAGTTCAGCAGCCGGAAGATGGTCGCGGACACCCTGGACGGCTACCGGGTGGCCGTGGCACGCCGTCGGCAGTCGGCGCCCGCGGCCCCGACCTCGACCTCGGCCTCGTGAAGGGGTGACCGTGTCCGACTACGCGAGGCTGGTCAAGGCCTACGACATCCGCGGGGAAGTCCCCGCCGAACTCGACGGTGAGGTCGCGGAACGCATCGGCGGCCTGTTCATCCGGTTCACCAACGCCCCGCAGGTGGTGGTGGCCAGGGACATGCGCCCGTCCTCGGCCATGCTCGTGCGGGCGTTCAGTGACGGCGCCCGCCGGGCCGGTGCCGACGTCGTCGACGCCGGGCTCGGCTCCACCGACTACCTCTACTACGCCAGTGGATCGCTCGGACTTCCCGGCGCCATGATCACCGCCAGCCACAACCCCGCGAAGGACAACGGCATCAAGCTGTGCCTGAGCGGCGCGGCGCCCCTCGGGGAGAACACGGGCCTCGGCAGGATCCGCGACTGGCTCGTGGCGGGGGAACGCGCCGCACCCGCCGCGGACCCCGGCACCCGTACGGAAAGACCACTCCTCCAGGAGTACGCGGCACACCTGCGTCAGCTCGTCGACCTCACCGGGATCCGGCCCCTCAAGGTCGTCGCCGACGCGGGCAACGGCATGGCCGGCCTGACCGCCCCGGAGGTCTTCGCGGGCCTGCCCGTCGACCTCGTCCCGCTCTACTTCGAACTCGACGGCACCTTTCCCCACCACGAGGCCAACCCCATCGACCCCAGGAACCTCGTCGACCTCCAGGCCGAGGTCCGCCGGCAGGGGGCCGACATCGGACTCGCCTTCGACGGTGACGCCGACCGCTGCTTCTTCGTCGACGAAGGCGGTCAGCCGATCTCACCGTCCGCCGTCATCAGCCTGATCGCAGGCCGGGAGCTGGCACGGCACCCCGGCTCGGCCGTCGTGTACAACCTGATCACCGCCGAGGCCACGGTGCGGAGCATCCGCCGCCACGGCGGACGCCCGTTCCGGTCCCGCGTGGGGCACTCCCACGTCAAGGCGCTCATGGCGCAGCACGACGCGGTCTTCGGTGGAGAACACTCCGGGCACTACTTCTTCAGGGACTTCTGGCGTGCCGACAGCGGCATGCTCGCCGCGCTCCACATGCTGGCCGCCCTCGGTGGACAGGACCGGCCGCTGTCCGCCGTGATCGCCGCGCACAGCCGCTTCGCGCTGTCCGGCGAACTCAACTGCGTCGTCGCCGACGTCGCGGCCACGATCCGGGAGGTGGAGGAGCGATACCGGCACCGGGCCGGGGTGACCACGGACCGGCTCGACGGTCTGACGGTCGGCCTGCCGGGCGGAATTCGGTTCAACCTGCGCCCCTCGAACACCGAACCGGTCCTTCGGGTCAACGTGGAGGCGCACGACCAGGAGACCATGGAGCACCTCCGGGACGAGGTCCTCGCGTTGATCCGACCGTAAGACATTTCTGACGGTACGTCGGGGAGTGCCCGGGTTGCGACAGGTCGGCCGGTGACGCCGGTAGTCTGCTCCCGGATCGCGAAGCGGGTGATCGCCTCGACTCGGTGTCCGGGGTCGGGGTCGGTCATCGGCGTGGGCGGCGGATTCCCGGCGGCCTGACCCGGCCTCGCCCCACCCCTGCCTACGGCACTTCGAAGAAGGGCATCCCATGGGCTTGGCCCCGTCCTACGACCATGTCGACGGCGGCGCAGGGGTGTCGCCATGACGGCGCCCGTCCCCCCGGGCGCCGCACGGCTGTTGACCGTGTGCGTCGCCTCCGTCGGAGGGCTGCTCTTCGGCTACGGAATCGGGGTGATCGCCGGAGTCCTGCGGCTGGTCGCCGACATCTTCACCCTGTCGTCGTGGCAGCAGGGGGCGGTCGTGTCGGCCGCCCTCCTCGGCGCGGCGCTCACCGCCCTCACCAGTGGGCGGCTGGCGGACAGGTTCGGACGCCGGCCGGTCATCGGCGCCGCCGCGGCCGTGTACGCCCTCGGAACGGCGGCCTCGGCGGCGGCCTCGGGCTCCACCACGCTCCTCATCGGGCGGTTCCTCGTCGGACTCGCCCTGGGGGCCGTCTCGTTCGCGGTCCCGCTGTACATCTCCGAGATCTCTCCGCCCGCCCGGCGCGGCGCGCTCGTCACACTGAACCAACTCATGATCACGATCGGGCTCCTGCTGTCCTACGTGGTGGCCTATCTCCTGGAACCCGCGGGGGCCTGGCGCTGGATGCTCGCTCTCGGGCTCCTGCCCGCGTGCGTGCTGCTGGTCGGCATGTGTCTGGTGCCCGAATCGCCGGACTGGCTGCACGCCAGGGGAGACACCGCCCGGGCGGCAGTCGCCGCCCGGCGCCTGTCTCCGCCCGACCCGGGCGGCGCAGCCGTCCGACCCGGTGGCCGCCCCGCGACGGCGACCGCCACCCGGCCCACCGCCGGCTCCGCGACCGCAACCGTCGCCCGGCCCGTCGCCGCCCCCGCCGCGAGCCTCCGGCAGGCCTGCGCGCTGGCCGGTCCCCGCTGGGTCGCACTGGGACTGGCGATCGCCGTCCTGGTCCATCTGACCGGTCTGAACACCGCGATCTACTACGTGCCGACCATCCTGGGGGGCAGCGGCATGACCGCTGCCGGAGGCATCCGGGGAGCCGTCCTGGTCGGGCTGTGCAACGTGGCCGCCACCGTCGTCACCATCGTCCTGCTCGACCGGGTCGGCCGCCGGAAGACGATGATCGGAGGACTGCTGGTCATGGCGGTCGCGGCCGTCGGCATCGCGGTCGCGCAGCCACTCGGGCACACGGGGGCGCCGACCGCGGCGCTGCTGTGCGTCTTCATCATGGCGGGAGCGGTGGGCCCCGCCGCCGTCTTCTGGGTCTACATCGCCGAGATCTACCCGGCGGGTGCCCGCGGAGTCCTGATGAGTCTGGCCACCGCGGCCCACTGGGGAACCGACTTCGTCGTGGCGACCACGTTCCTCCCCCTCGTGCAGGAGCTGTCACTCGGCGGGGCGTTCGGTGTGTACGCGGCGATCAGCGCGGCGTCCGCCCTGGCCCTGGCCCGCTGGATGCCCGAGACCCGTGGCCGATTGCTGCTGTGAACGGGCCGGGCGCGAGGCTCCCGCGCTCGCGCCCGGGCTGGGCTTCGCCCGCCGCCACCTGACGATGCGCCAGAATTGCCGTCAGCCGAGCAATCAGCCGCGCGTCCCCGAAGGTAGGCATCATGACCCGCTACAGCGTCGACCCGAACCGGCACGAGCTCATCGCCACCTGGGGAACCGGCGAAGGCGACCTCGCCACCCGGATCACCGCCCTCCCGGCCGACGCACCCAGCGCCACGCTCCTGCGCCTGGCCGGCGCGCTGACCCGCCTGTCGGAAGCGGCCTGGCGCACCTACACCCATCCCGCCAGCGCCGCCGGCTCCCTCGAACCCGACACCGAAGGCTGGCGCCGCGAACAGGAACGCGACACCTTCAGCGACGTCGCCGAAGCCGTGGCCGCACCGAACCTGCCCCACGGCGGCCTGCTCACCGTCTCCTACAGTCCCCTGCTGGAATCCGCCCACCAGGCCGGCCGCGCCCTGCACGCCCTCGACGAAACCGAGTTGACGAAGGCCGTCCTCGCCGAGACCGTCACCGAACTCACCGCCGTCGAGAGCGCCGAACTCGGCAACCTCACCGGCCGCGCCCAGCAGGCCGTCCTGCTCAGCCGCGAGGACGCCTCCCCCGTCCAGGTCGCCGCCGCCGACCACCTGCTGGAGCAGAACCCCTTCGGCTCCCTCGCCCTCTTCTCCGACATCGACCCGACCGCCGCCGCCGTCGCGGCCGCGCACTGGCTCGCCGCCGCGGCCGAGGTCGCCGCCGACGCCTCCGGCCACGACGCCACCGCCGTCCTGCTCGAAGCCGACAACATCGAGGACCTTCCGCACCAGACCCCCACCCTCGTCCTCGAACTCCTCGACGCCGGTCACACCCCCCACGACGCCGTCACCGGCCTCGTCCGCCACGCCCTCCACATCGCCGACGGCCTCCTCCCCGACCCCGCCGGCCTGCGCGAACAACTCGAAGACCTCGACGGAGCCCTCGACGACTACACCGAGGACTACACCGACGACGAGGAGACCGACCCGGAGGACACCGGCCTGCGCCTCACCCCCCTCGACCCCAGGCGCCCCGCCCGCGACCTCCTCGAAGACCTCCTCGCCGGCATCCACGGCTGCTGGGTCCTCCACACCGAGTACGACGACCTCGACGAAGAGCACCTCGGCACCGACGACGCAGACCCGGACGGCGCAGACCCGGATGACGCAGGCCCGGACGACGCGGACCTGCACGACGCGGACCTGGACGACGCGGACCTGGACGACGAACGGGCCGCACAGCACCGGCACCAGAGCCGCGAGAACTTCGCCCGCCTCGTCCGCGAAACCGCCGCCCGCCACCGCGACCGGCTGCTCTGACCGCACCTCCCCGCTCCGACGGGGACGGCGGAGTCGCCCCTGCCCCCCCAGCAGCAGCGGGGGCAGGGGCGGTCCAGAGGTTGCCGTCAGCCTCTCCGCAGGCCGCCGTCGGCGCTCTGCTTGCCGCCGGTCAGGAACCGGTGGGGGTGACGTTGCACTGCTCTGCCTGGAGTTCGCTGAGGTAGCCCTTGGCGATGAGGTTGTTGACCTTGTAGCCACCCTCAAGCCCTGAGGGCGCGAGGGCCGGGTCGAGCCACTCCTGCACGCCTCCGCCGGGCATCCCGAAGAAGGCGGCCACGTGCCCCTTCTGCACCTTGAACACCGCCTTGGCCTGCAGGCAGTGGTAGCCGCCGTTGAGGGCGTCGGGTGTGACCGCCATCTGGACGAAGGGCGTTCCGGGATCCGCGAGGTACCCGCCGCCCTTGGTGATGTCGCCGAACCGGATCAGCTTGGTCCCGATCGGCACCGTGTACACCGTCTGGTCGAGCTTGCCGTCGAGCCTCTGGAAGCCACGGTCGGGCGCGTACGCCCACCGCTTGTCCGTCGCGTCGTAGTACAGCTGGACGAAGTGGCTGGCACTGAGCCCGCCGAAGCGCTGGTACCCCCTCAGCAGCGTGGCGGCCGGCTCGTCGTTCGGGATGGCGGCCGGCCCGAATCTCTCCTGGGAGCAGTAATACTTTCCGGCCATCGGCGACTCGGTGGCGTCGGGCGGCGGCGGGCAGTCGTCGGGAACGACCGCCACCGCCCGCACGGACTGCACGTTCACTGGCTGCACGTTCACCGGCTGCGCGGCAGCGGCGCCGCCTGCGGCGGCCAGTCCGGTGATCGGGAGGGCGCAGGCCAAGGAGGCGGCGAGCATCGTTCGCACACGCATGCAGTACTCCGGTTTCGTGGGGAGGGAGCAGAGGGGGCGCCACGGCGGGGAAGGGGGAACAGGCACACGACACAGGCCGCGAGGGGGACGACACACAGCAACCGCCCACACCGTGCGCGATGGCCGCCGACGGCGGGACGGAACGTCAACTACTGGTGTTGGCTGCGGAATCCGGCGGTTTCGCCCTCGTCCGCGTTCTCCTGACTTCTCCGCCGCGTCCGGCGCCGCTTCGAAGTTCGCTACTCCGTACCCTCCCCGGAACCGGCCGATTCCCCGCTCAACCCGACCGGGCCACATCCGGGCGTACGGCCTGGCGGTCCCCTTCCTCGGCGGCGGGTCGCCCAGGCGGCTGCTGCCGGTGGCGGCAGGCGACGGCCCGGCGGGTCGCCCGGCCGGCGCCGCCCGCCGAAAGTGCTCCGTGCCGTCCGGACGGCCCAGCACCGCTCGTGGTCCGGGCGTGCAGAACAAAGCATGGAGAGCACGAACCGGGCGGCTGCGGGCATGCACGTGCCCGCCGACGGCCGAACGGATGAGCGGGATGACCGGAGGGTTGTGCGTGATGCGTACGCTGTACACCAGCCAGGGCGGCGGCCCCCGGCTGCCGCGGAGCGTGGCCGCCCTGGCCGCGGCGGCAGGAACGGCCGTCCTCCTCGTGGCGTCGTGCTCATCCGGGAGCTCCTCCGGGCCCGCGACGCCGACGAACGCGGCGGGGGCGACGCTGTCGGAGGCACCCAACCCGTCGAGCTTCTCCGGGGAGCCGCCCTCCGCCTTCGCCTCCGCGCTGGAGTCGGCCTCGGCCTCGGTAGCCGCACGCTCGGCCTCGGCGGCGGCCGCCGCCTCCGCGTTCGAGGCATCGGCGGACGCGCAGGCCGCGCAGAACCGGGCGAAGGCGACCGAGGTGCTCAAGACCGTGGAGGGCCCCGGCAACGCCACCTCCGACATCACCCTGACCGGCGTGCCGCGATCCACCACCGGCGGCCTCCACGCCGCCGTCGTGACCATCGTCAACAGCACCCGCGAGGCCGCGTCCTACGCGGTCCAGGTGGACTTCACCGACGCGTCGGGCCACGCCGTCGACTCGGCGATCGTCGGCGCCGAGAACCTGGCCCCGGGCGGGAAGGCCAGTCCGATCGCCTTCAGCCGCCAGCCGGCCGATCTGGCCCTGGTCCCGGTCGTGGTGAAGGCCCAGCGCTACTGAGCCCAGCGCTCCTGAGCACACCCCGACCGGGCAACGCCCGACGTGGCCCGCGGGGGGGGGGGGGGGGGGGGGGGGGGGGGGGTCGCGGGGGGCGCGCGGGCGGGGGGTGGGGGGTGGTGTGTCGGGGTGTGGGGGGGTGT
>NZ_JBHWIO010000024.1:45246-47426 GCF_042732075.1 Kitasatospora sp. NPDC059812 | reverse complement strand
CGCGGGCCCCCCCCCCGCGCGCAGTTCCGCCGGGGCGGCGGGGGTGGGGGGGGTGCCCGGGGCCGGCGGGCGCGGGCGGGACGTCAGCGGGTGATCAGCGGGTGATCAACGGCCTTGGAGGGACCTCACGTTGTCGCCGAAGCTCCAGCCCTTCGAGCCGTCCCAGTTGAGCGACCACGTCATGAGCCCCTTCAGCGAACCGCCGAACGCGTTCCACGACTGGCCGACCAGGCCCGGGTCCATGTAGCCGCCACCCGCGCCGGGCTGGGCCGGCAGGCCGGGCACCTGCTTGTCGTAGGGCACCTTGACGGTGGTGCCCTGGATGGTCAGGCCGTTGTTCAGGCAGGTGGTCTGCGCGGTGAAGCCCTGCACGGTGCCGGCCTGGTAGGAGTCGCCGGAGCAGCCGTACATGCTGCCGTTGTAGTACTGCATGTTCAGCCACCACAGTTGCCCGTTGTCGGCGTACTTCTTGATGATCGGCAGGTAGGCGCCCCAGATCGAGCCGTAGGTGACACTTCCGCCGGTCACGTACGCGGTCTCGGGGGCCATCGTCAGGCCGAAGCCCGCGGGCATCTGGGCCAGTACGCCGTCGATGATGCGCATCAGGTTGGCCTGGGAGGCGGACAGCGTGCCGATACTGCCGCTTCCGGACAGGCCGGTCTCGATGTCGATGTCGATCCCGTCGAAGTTGTACTTCTTGAGGATCGGGACGACGGTCGCCACGAACCGGTCGGCGACGGTGCTGGAGCTCAGGTCGATGCCTGCGGCGGCACCGCCGATCGACATCAGGATCGTCGCCCCGGCCGCCTTGGCCTGGCACATCTCGGCGGGGGTCGAGACCTTGACGTTGGCGTCCATGCCGTCCTGCCACTGGACGGTTCCGTCCGAGAGGATCACCGGGAAGGCGGCGTTGATGACGTTGTAGCCGTGTGCGGCGATCCGGCTGTCCGTGATGGGGACCCAGCCCATGCCGGGGTGGACGCCGTTCGCGGCGCCGTCCCAGTTCTCCCAGTAGCCCTGGAGGACCTTGCCCGACGGCCTGGGCTTCGTGGGGCAGGTGTCGCCCGGCGCCGGGGTGGTCGGCGGAGGAGTCGTCGGAGGCGGAGTGGTCGGCGGAGGAGTCGTGGGCGGCGGGGTGGTCGGTGTGGGGCTGCTGCCGCCGGGGCCGGTGAGCGACACGTCGTCCGCGTAGTACGCGGGCTGCCCGTACCAGCCGTGCAGGTAGACGGTCACCGAGGTGGTGTTCGGCCCGGTGGTGAAGCCGACGCTGAGCTGGCTGTACGACGCACTGCTCGGCGTCCAGGTGGACGGGTCGCTGCCGGCGCCGGTGCCGGTGGCGCCCAGGTAGACGTAGCTGCCCTGGACGTAGGCGCTCAGCGTGTACTGGGAGTTGGGCTGCACGCTGACGGTCTGGCTGCACTGGGCGCTGTCCGGGCCGGTCGGCGTGGCCTTGAGCGCGGCGGCGCCGGAGTGGACCGGACTGCTGACGACCGCGCCGGAGCCGCCGGAGCAGGTCCAGCCGGAGAGCCCGTTCTCGAAGCCGGGGTTGGCCACCAGGTTGGGGGTGGCGGCCCCGGCCGTGACGGAGCCGGCCACGGCGATGCCGGCGCCGATGACGGCGACGGCGCTCACCCCGGCGAGGGAGCGCCGCAGGACGCTCGGCCCGTGCTGGGCGCGGCTGGTCCGGTTCACCTGCGCTGCGCGTTCCACGCTCGCCCGCGGCTGCGGGCCAGGGGCCCGGAGCGGCTCGTTCCCGGTCCGGTCGCCTTCGAGGCGGCCGGGATCCGGACAGGGGCGGACCTCGCCCGACGGACGTGGAGTACGCGACCTTCGACGGAACATGCTGCGTTCCCTTCCCGCCGAGCGCCATGGACATGACCGACGCGTGGGGGCGCGACGCCCGGCTGTGGGTGAGGTGGGGACATGTGGGGCTGTGCCGGACCGGATCGTAGGAGGGGCGGCGCAGCTCGTCAATAGGTCTGGACCAATCGCGGGGTACGGCCCGGCCGACCGCAGCAGAACCCGACGTCAGGCCGTACGGCCCCGCCCGCTTCACCGGGCAGGGGCCCGGGCGTGGCCGCGGGGGGGGGGCCGGGGGGGCGGGGCGGGGGGGGGGTGGGGGGGGGGCGGGGGGGGGGGGCCCCCCGGGCCCCCCCCCCCCCACCCCGCGCGGCCCGCCC
>NZ_JBHWIO010000024.1:42611-45236 GCF_042732075.1 Kitasatospora sp. NPDC059812 | reverse complement strand
AATCGGTCTGCACCAATCGGGGGGTTCGGCCCGGCCGCCGGCAGCTGAACCCGCGTTCAGCCCGTCGGGCCCCGCCCCGTACACCGGGCAGGGGCCCGGGCGTGGCCGAGGGGCCGTCCGGGGCGGACGGCCCGTCGGTTCGCTACGGGGCGGTCACGGGGCCAGGCTCTCCGGGCTCCGCCAGCTCACCAGGCGGGCGCCGTCCGGCGGGAGGTCCACGACCTCGTTTCCGAAGACCCGGTTGATCGAGCTGCCCCCGTTCAGCGCGATGTCGGCGCCGTAGACGTGCAGGGAGACCGCGCGACCGGTGCCGCCGTTCGACACCCGGTGGATGTCCTCGTCGGGCGGCACCAGGAGCTGCACCCGGCCGGGAGAGCAGGTGGTCCGGCCGGACGGCACCAGCACCCTGCGGCCGGTTCTGGAGGGCCGCCACAGCCGGAACGCCTCGTCCACCTCGACGCCCTCCACCACACCGGACACGCACCAGGCGACGTGGTCGTGGATCGGGGTGGACTGACCGGGCAGCCAGGTCAGGGCCACCACGGAGTGCGTCCGTCCGGCATGCAGCAGCCGCTGCGAGTAGCCGTCCGTGTCACCGGCGCACAGGTCGTCGGGCACGATCAGTCCGGCCCGCAGGTACTTGCGCAGGGTGTCCGCCGTGAGCTGGGCGGTCAGGACGTCCGCGGCGGCGTAGCGCGCGAGGTCGGAGAGGAACTCGTCGAGGTTGGAGCCCGGTTCCACGCTCTACCGCCCCACTCCGGTGAGCGCGCGGACCTCAAGCTCCTCGAAGCCGCGCCCGTCCGACTCCTCGTCGCGACGGCGGCGGCTGCCGACCAGGGAGCCGAGGACCGCGGCCGCGAACCCGATCGGGATCGAGACGATGCCCGGATTCTGCAGCGGCACCGGTGCGGTGGTGGTGCAGGAGATCAGCGCCGTGGCGTTGCCGACCTGCTTGCTGGACGCCTCCACCCCGCAGTCCTTCGCCTGGGCGGCCGTCAGCTTCACGGCGTGGACCGTGCCGGTCGCGCCGCCCCAGCAGATCGGGGAGAGCAGCACCAGGCCGATCGAGCTGACCAGGCCCGCGTAGATGCCGCACTTGGCGCCGACGGTGGTGAAGCGCTTCCAGAACAGCGTCAGCAGGATCGCCGGCAGGTTGGCCGAGGCCGCGATGGCGAAGGCCAGGGCCACCAGGAACGCCACGTTGAGGTCCCTGGCGAAGATCGACAGGGCGACCGCGACCGCGCCGATGACCACGGCGGCGATCTTCGCCGTGACCAGCTCCTGCCGCTCCGTGGCCCTGCCCTTGCGGATCACGCTGGCGTACAGGTCGTGGGCGAACGACGACGACGAGGTCAGGGTGAGCCCGGCGACGACCGCGAGGATGGTGGCGAACGCCACCGCCGCGATGAAGGCGAGCATCAGGGAGCCGCCGGTGGTGCCCGCGCCGCCGCCGAGGTGCTCGGCCAGCAGGGTGGCGGCAGTGTTGCCGGACGGATCCTTCTCCTTGATCGTCGCCGTGCCGACCAGCGCGGCCGCGCCGAAGCCGAGCACCAGGGTCATCAGGTAGAAGACCCCGATGATGCCGATCGCCCAGTTCACCGACTTGCGCGCGTCGCGGCCGGTCGGGACGGTGTAGAAGCGGACCAGCACATGCGGCAGCGCCGCGGTGCCCAGCACCAGGGCGACGCCGAGGCTGACCAGGTCGAGCTTCGACCAGCCGTCGGTCGCCCCGTACTTCAGGCCGGGCTGGAGAAAGGCGTCGCCCTTCTTGGAGGCCGCGGCGGCGTCCCCGAGCAGGTGGCTGAGGTCGAACCCGTACTTCGCCAGCACCCACAGGGTCATCATCGCCGCGCCGGCGATCAGCAGCACCGCCTTGACGATCTGCACCCAGGTGGTGCCCTTCATCCCGCCGACCACGACGTAGACGATCATCAGGGCGCCGACCCCGACGATGGTCCAGATCTGCGCCGAGGCGCCCTTGACGTCGAGCAGCTGCCCCACGATCGTCGCCGCGCCGACCATCTGCGCGATCAGGTAGAAGATCGAGACCACGATGGTCGACACGCCCGCGGCGGTCCGCATCGGACCACTGCGCAGCCGCGCGGCCAGCACGTCGGCCATGGTGAACCGACCGGTGTTGCGCAGCAGTTCGGCGACCATCAGCAGCGCGACCAGCCAGGCGACCAGGAAGCCGATCGAGTAGAGGAAGCCGTCGTACCCGGAGAGCGCGATGATCCCGGCGATGCCGAGGAAGGAGGCCGCGGACAGGTAGTCGCCCGAGATCGCGATCCCGTTCTGCAGCGCGGAGAACTGGCCGCCGCCGGTGTAGAAGCCGCCGGTGCCCTGGGTGCTCCGCCGCGCCCAGAGGGTGATGACGAGGGTCACCGCCACCAGGGCGACGAACAGGCCGATGGTCAGGCCCTTGTGCGATGCCGCCTGCGCCGTCGCCGCGGCGAGCGGAAGGTGCTGTGTCATGCCTGGCTCTCCGTCAGTTCCTGGTTGTCGGCGTGGGGGGGCGGGGGGGGGGGGCCCGCCCCCCCCCCGCGCGCCCCGCCCGCCCCCCCCCCCCCCCGCCACCCCCCCCCCCCCCCCCGCCGCCCCCCCCCCCCCCCCCGCCGCCGCGAG
>NZ_JBHWIO010000024.1:39662-42601 GCF_042732075.1 Kitasatospora sp. NPDC059812 | reverse complement strand
GGTGGTCGCCGCGCGCCCGCGGGCACTGGCGACCCGCTTGCACTGGCGCGGCCTCCCCCCCCCGGGCTCGGTGGGCCCCGGGCCCCCCGCGGGCCCGCCCCCCCGGGACGCCGCCGCGCTCCGCAGGGCCTCGGCCAGCGGGTCCAACCGCCGGGCGGCGAACCGGCCGTAGGCCAGGGCGATGCCGAAGGTCGAGACGAACTGCAGCAGTCCGAAGACCAGGGCCACGTTGATGCTCCCGACGACCTTGGCCGCCATGAAGCCGCGGGCGTAGGCCGAGCAGAGTACGTACGCCAGGAACCAGAGCAGGAACGCCGCCGTCACCGGGAACACGAACCTGCGGTAGGCGGCGCGCAACTCGGTGAATCGCGGATCGTCGCCGATCCAGGGTGCGCCACCGCGCGACGACGCGGCTTGGTCGATCATGGGAATCCTTTTGAGCGGTGCGGAACTTGCCGAAGGCCCGACCGTAGGAATCCGTGGCAGACAAGCGATCAACGCGCGGTCGGCGACGGCCGGCCTTTGTGCGTTCCCGCTGCGCGTTCCCGGCACATCCACACCCCTGCCGGCCCGCATTCACCTCAGCTGCATTTCGGCCAACTGTGCGAAAGGTCTGTTCGCAACCACGGCACCCCCCTAGAGTGGCGGCGATCCTCCACAAGTGGCCTTTTCTTCACGCCAGTTCACTGGATCTTCACGCCAGTGCACCGGCCTCGGGACGTTCAGCGCAGTCTGTTCCCACCATCGAGCCGAAAGGGCCGGGTCCGTGACACAGGCGTTCCAGTCCCCCGGCTTCGCCGCCCTGGCGGCCGACCGCGCGGTCGAGACGCGACTCGTCGACGAGCGCTGGCAGGCGGTGGCCTGGGACCTGGGGACGGGTCGGCGCCGGGTGGTCACCGACCGGCCGGGGGGCGTCCACCTGAGCGAGATCGAGCCGGACGGCGACGCCGTCTGGTGGTTCGACGCCGACAACGCCGGGGAGGGGCGGTGGCGGCGCGAGCCGTTCGCCGGCGGAGCGGGCGGCGAGGCGCTGCACGGCGTGCCGCGCGGGCGGGCGTACGGCGTCGCTTTCGACCGGACGGGCGCGCTCGCGGCGGTGGTCGTCGGTGTCGACGGCGCCTCGCACTGCTACGTCGGACCGCCCGCGGGCCAGGCCCTGCTGATCGGTTCGGCGCCGGGGTACCTGAGCCTGGCCGACCTGTCGCCGGACGGCCGGCTCCTGGCCCTCGGCGGGCGGCCCGACGGGGACGACTCGGTGGTCCTGTGGCCGACGGGCGCGCAGGCGGACGTTCAGGCGACCGTTCAGACGGACGCGCAGGCGGACGGTCCGCTGCGGATCGCCGGGCACCGCCGACTGCGGCTCTGGCCGATCGAGTTCAACCCGCTCGCGGTACTCGAACCGGAGCTGCTGCTGGTGGTCGAGGAGGACGAGCAGTACACCGTCGCGACCTGGCAGGCCGGCACGGGGCTGCGCAGGTACCCGGGGCTGTCGTTCGACTCGCAGATATCGGCCGGCTGGTACCAGGGGCCGCGCGAGGTGCTGATCCAGCACGAGCGGGCCGGGCGGAGCCGACTGCTCCTCGCCGAACTCGACCCGCCGGAGGGGCAGCGGACAACGCAGCAGGGGGCCGCGGGCCGAGAGCCGGCCGAACAGGCCCCGCCCGCCCGGGAGATCAGCACCCCCGGCGGCACGATCCACGACCTGTCCTGCGCTCCGGACGGCACCTTGCACTGCGTCTGGAGCCGGGAGTCGACACCGCCCCGCCCGCTGGTCCTGCGCCCCGGCACGGAGACTGCGCACCACCCCGGGCAGGGCCTCGATCCGGACCAGGGCGACACCTCCCGCAGCCGGCGCTGGACGCCCCGGCCGTACGGGCGGATCCACAGCTTCGTCAGCACTCCGGCCGGCCAGGGCCCGTGGCCGACCCTCTTCCTGGTCCACGGCGGCCCCGCCACCCACGACCGCGACTCCTACGACCCGCGGGTGAACGCCCTGGTCGGCCGTGGCTACGCGGTGGTGCGCACCAACTACCGCGGCTCCACCGGCTACGGCGCCCGCTGGCAGCACGAGTACGGCCACCGGGTCGGGCTGGCGCAGATCGAGGACCTGGCCGCCGTCCGCGCGGAGCTGGTCGCCGACGGTACGGCGCTCGCGGAGCGCACCGGCCTGTGCGGATTCTCGTGGGGCGGCTACCTGGCCCTGCTCGCGATGGGCGCGCAGCCGGAGTTGTGGTCACTCGGCATGGCCGCTCAGCCGATCGCGGACTACCCCGCCGCCTACCGCACCACCACCCCCGCACTGCGCGAGCTCGATCGCCAGCTCTTCGGCGGGACCCCGGACGAGGTTCCCGAGCGCTACCGCGCGGCCGACCCGCGATCGTACGTGCACCAGGTCCGCTCGCCCGTCCTGCTGGTCGCCTCGCGGACCGACGAGCGGTGCCCACCCGACCAGGTCGCCCGGTACGCCGCGGACCTGCGCCGGCTGGCGGTGCCGCACGAGCTGCTCTGGGTGGACGGCGGCCACTACAGCCGCCGGACCGCCGACCACCGATCGGTGCTGGCCACGATGGTCCGGTTCGCCGAGCACGCCTGGCCGGCACCGCTCCCCCTGCCACCCCGGGGCGGCCGCCCCGAGGTACCCGCCGAACTGGTGGAAGGAGGTGAACAGCCATGAAGCGACGCAGCATTCAGAACGACCCGATCAGCACCCCGGAGCGTGACCGGGGCGCCGTGGTGGTCCAGGCCTTCGCGCTCGACATCACCAAGGCCGCAGTGGTCGCGCCTGCCCTCAAGGGGCAGCCGAAGCCGAAGGCCGAGACCAAGGGCAAGTGATTCACCGTCGCGGGGGGGGGGCGGGGGGGGGCCGGGGGGGGCCCCCCCACGCCCCCCCGCGCGCCCCAAAGAGGGCCCCCCCCGGGTGGGGGACGGGGCCAAACCCC
>NZ_JBHWIO010000024.1:10988-39652 GCF_042732075.1 Kitasatospora sp. NPDC059812 | reverse complement strand
GGTCCGCGACACTCTCTGCCCGTCTCAGATCGCCCCCTCTCGTGACATGGTCATTGCGCCGGCCAGCGCGCGCGCCCCCCCCCCCGCCCCCCCCCCCCCCCACCTCACCGACCGCCGGCGAACAACAGAAGTGGCCACCATGCGTATCGTCCTGCTGCACATGCCCTGGGGCGCGATCGACGTGCCGTCGCTGGCGCTCGGGATCATGCACACCGCTGCCGCACGCGCCGGCCACCAGGTCGAAGTGCGGTACGCCAACCTGGACTTCGTGGACTGGGCCGCCGAGACCGCGGGTTTCGGCGTGGACGACTACCAGTACTTCTCCGAGAAGTCCTACTTCCAGGGCGCGGGCGACTGGGCGTTCGCCGGCGCGCTGTACGGTGACGACGGCCCGGCCCCCGGCATCGAGGCCTGCGTCAACGGCGACGACAGCGAAATCGACGACAGCGACGGCGAGTTCGCGCCCTACTTCGAGTACCTGGCCACCAGCGGTGCGAGCGAGCAGGAGATCGCACTGACCCGGGCCACCCGCGCGATCGCCCCCGCGTTCATCGCCCGACTGGTCGACGAACTCGCCGCCGACCCACCGGACTTGGTCGGCTTCACCACCACCTTCCAGCAGAACACGGCGAGCCTCGCCGCCGCGAAGCTGCTCAAGCAGCGGTGCCCGCAGGTGCGCACGGTGTTCGGCGGCGCGAACTGCGACGGTCCGCAGGGCGCCGCGCTGCACCGCAACTTCCCCTTCCTGGACTACGTGGTGCGCGGCGAGGGCGAGGCCGCCTTCCCGGCGCTCCTTGAAGGCGGCGACCTCTCCGCCGTCCCCGGGCTCTGCTGGCGGGACGACTCTGGGACGTCGACGGCCAACGAGATGACGAGGCGTCCACTGCCGCCCGCGGCGATCCTGGCGCCCCGCTACGACGGCTTCTACGAGCGGCTCGACGCCTCCGTCGCGGCCGGCTGGGTCGATCCCAAGCTGGTCGTCGAGGGCTCCCGGGGCTGCTGGTGGGGCGAGAAGCACCACTGCACCTTCTGCGGGCTCAACGGCTCCTCGATGGAGTTCCGCTCCAAGCCGCCGACGGACTTCCTCGCCGAGGTGCTCACGCTCGCCGAACGCCACCAGCTGTTGGACGTCTACGTGGTCGACAACATCCTGGACATGGGCTACTTCGACACCGTCCTGAAGTCACTGGCCGAACTCCCGGTCGATCTGCGGCTGCACTTCGAGATCAAGGCCAACCTGCGCCGCCACCAGTTCCAGCTCCTCGGCGACTCGGGCGCGGCCCAGGTGCAGCCCGGCATCGAGAGCCTGAGCACCCGGGTCCTGCGGATCATGGACAAGGGGGTGACGGGCTGCCAGAACGTCCGCGCGCTGCGGGACGCGCAGAGCGCCGGAGTGTCGGTGAGCTGGAACTACCTCTACGGCTTCCCGGGCGAGCAGCCGGCCGACTACGAGTCGGTGATCCGCCAACTGCCCCTGCTGCACCACCTGGACCCGCCGACCGGAGCCGGACGGATCGCGATCGAGCGGTTCAGCCCGTACTTCGACCGGCCCGAACTGGGCTTCGCGATCACCCGGCCGGCCTTCCAGTACGGCGCGACCTACCGCCTGCCGCAGAGCGAACTGGCCGAACTGGCCTACGTGTTCAGCGCGCCACCACGCGGGATCGGCGGCGACCTCGCGGAGCGGCTGAGCGCGGCGGTGGACACCTGGATCGCGCGGTTCCCCGACAGTCGGCTCAGCTACCGGGACGCGGGCGGCCGGATCGCGCTCGTCAACACCCGCCCCGAGTACGACTGGCGGGTGGTCGAGCTGACCGATCCGGTGGAGCTCGCCGCCTTCCGGCTGCTGAACCAGCCCCGCTCGACCGCCGCGCTGGCCGCCAAGGTCCCCGGCGGCGCGGCGGCGGTCGGGCCGGTGCTGAAGCGCTTCACCGCGCTGGGCCTGCTGTTCCACGACGGGGACAGCTTCCTCCAGGTCGCCGTCGAGTCCGACAACCAGGTGCTGATGCGGATGCAGCACCGGCACGGCCCCGCCGCCACCCGCCCTCGCGCCGAGGAGGTGCTCGATGCCGTCACGATCGGCTGAACGGACCGATGCCGGAATGGCCGATGCGGGAAGGGCCGTTGCCGCCTCCTGGCGCGCGGCCGGCCCGGAGGTCGAGCTCTGGCTCGACTACGACCCCGCCGCCAGGGAGTTGCCGGGCTTCGCGCTCGGTCGCCGCACCCTGTCCGGCCCGGCGGAGGCGGAGGTCACCGAACTGCACCGCGCCGGGGTCCGCTGCCTGCGGCTGACCGAGCCGGTGCGGCTCTGCGCGGACGCGCCGGCGGCCTCCGCGCGGGCGCTGATGCTGCTGCGCGAGGCGACCGGGCAGGGGCTTGCCGTGCTCTGGCAGGCCGACTGCACGGACGGCTGCGCGGCGCAGCGCCGGTTCCACCACCTGTACCCGCCCGAGCAGTTGACCGGCGGCCCCCAGGACGTCGTCGCCGACTGGCGCGCCACGTACTACCCGAGCAAGTGCGTCTTCCGGCGCGGCCCCGGCTTCGTCGAGGTGCGCGACCGCCGGTTCGGGACGCTGGAGCTGTTCACCATCGACGAGCCGGGCCACCTGGCGCAGGTCGAGGCGCTGGCCGAGGGCGTCGAGGTCGGCCGGCTGCCGGACGCCGTCCACCAGGACTTCGCCGCGGCCGGCCTGATCGCCGAACAGGCCGGCCGCGCCTGGTTCCTGCCCATGCGGGTGCGCCGCTGGCCCTTCCCGTCGCTGACCGTGTAGTTGCCGGAGTTCGAGCCCGAGGAGTGATCCATGACCACCGCGGTCGACGACGCCGCCGCGCGGATGTCCGCCTTCATCCGCGACCCCTACCCCACGCTCGCCCGGATCCGCGAGGCCGGCGCGGTCTCCGTCGTGGAGTTCGGCGAGGGCCTGCCGGTCTACCTGGTGACGCGCTACCAGGACGTCCGGGCCGCGCTGATGGACCCGCGCTTCGGGCAGGACGTCCGCCGCAGCCAGGCCATCGCGAGCGGGCGGGGCTCCGGCCTGACGCTCGGTTCGGAGGTGGTCCACATGCTCAACAGCGACCCGCCGGACCACACCCGGCTGCGACGGCTGATCCAGGGCGTCTTCACCCGCCGGCGGGTCGACCTGATGCGGCCGCTGGTCGAGCGCATCGCCGACGGCCTGCTGGACGGGCTGCGCGGGCGGGAGACCGCCGACCTGGTGACGGACTTCGCCTTCCCGCTGCCGATCATGATCATCTGTGAGCTGCTGGGCTTCCCCCCGGAGGACATGCAGGCCTTCCGCACCTGGTCGACGGCGATCCTCACCCAGGGTGGCGACATGACCTTCGACCAGGCCACCGCCGAACTGAACGACTACCTGCGCGAGTTGATGACGGCCCGGCGGGCGTCGCCGAGCGCGGACATCCTGACCGACCTGGTGCAGGCCTGTGACGCCGGTGAACTCACCGAGCGGGAGGTGTTCTCGATGGTCTTCCTGCTGCTGATCGGCGGCCACGAGACCACCGTCAACCTGCTCGGCACCGCCACCCTGGCGCTGCTCCACCACCCCGACCAGCTCGCCTGGTTGCGCGCCAACCCGGCGGCGATGCCGGTCGCGATCGACGAGTTCCTGCGCTACGAGTCTCCGGTGAGCATGGCCACGCTGCGGTTCACGAACGCCGACGTGATGGTCGACGACGTGGAGATCCCGGCGGACGAACTGGTGCTGCTCTCGCTCGGCGCGGCCAACCGGGACCCGGCCCGCTTCACCGATCCCGACCGGCTGATCCTGGACCGGGGCGATCCGGGCCACCTGGCCTTCGGGCAGGGCCTGCACCGGTGCCTCGGCTCCTTCCTCGGCAAGCTGGAGAGCGAGGTCGCGCTGACCGGCCTGCTGGAGCGCTTCGGGCGGATCGAGCTGGCCGCCGCGGAGGAGACCCTGCCCTGGCGCAACACGATCATGCTGCGCGGCCTGGAGTCGCTGCCGGTCTCGCTCGATGGCTAGCGGCGCGGGAGCAAGCGACACGGGGACGGACAGCGCGGGGACGGGCAGCACAGGAGCAGGCGGCGCAGGAGCGCGCGGCGCCGCGGGGCTGTTGCGGTTCCGCCCCCGGATCAGCGTCGCGCCCCTGCGCGCGCGGGGCTTCCGGCTGCTGGTGATCGGGCAGGGCACCTCGGAGTTCGGCAACGCGTTCCAGGTGGTCGCCCTGCCGCTGCTGGTCTACTCCCTCGCCGGAGGCGCCCGCCAGCTGAGCCTGGTGGTCGCCGCCTACGGCGCGGGACGGCTGGCCGCCACCCCGCTCGGCGGGATGCTCGCCGACCGGTTCGGCGCCCGGCGGGTGATGCTGGCGGCCGACCTCGGCCGGCTGCTCGCCACCGCCGGGCTGTGCGCGATCGCCGCCGGCGGGGCGGCGAACTTCTGGCTGATCGGCGGGCTCGCGCTGCTGGTCGGCGTCGGAGCAGGGGTGTTCCTGCCGGCCGCCTGGGCGATCACCCCGACCCTGCTGCCCGCCGAGGACCTACACGCGGGCAATGCACTGAACAGTACGGTCACCTTCGGCGCCGGTCTGCTCGGTCCGGCGCTGGCTGGCCCGCTGGTCGCCTGGCTGAACCCGGCCGCCGCCCTGGGCCTGGATGCGGCGACCTTCGCCGTGTCGGCGGCGACGCTGCTGCTGATCGGTCGCGGCAGCCTCGTCGCAGCACCCAGCCCGATCTCCGAACGTGCCTCCGTGCCGAAGAACTTCCGGCGCCTGCTGCGGGAATCGCCGTTGCTGCGCGCGGTGCTGACGGTGACGGTGATCGCGAACCTGACGGTGGGCGGCGCCACCCGCGTCGCCCTGCCGACCCTGGCCACCCACGGCTTCGACGCCGGTGCCGTCGGGCTGGGCCTGCTGCTGGCCGCGTTCACCGGCGGTGCGCTGGTCGGCGGCCTGTTCGCGGCCGGCCTCACCGAGGTCCGCTCGCGGGGCCGCACGGCGATGCTCTCCGGACTGGTGATGGGTGTGGCGATCGGCCTGGTGCCGTTCGTCGGCCTCGTCGGCGCCGTGCTGCTGCTCTGCGTGGCCGGCGGCGCCAGCACGGTGACCAACGTCCTGGTCGTCACCGGCGTGCAGAAGAGCACCCCGCCCGCCTTGCTGGCCCGGGTCATGGCGGCCGTCACCTTCTGCGCGCTGGGAGTCTTCCCGATCTCGGTGATCGCGGCCGGCGCGGCGGTGGACGCGTTCGGGAGTCAAGGGGTGTTCGCGACGACCGGGCTCTGCCTGACGGGCGCGTTCGGGTACGCGCTGACCAGGCGTGAGATCCGCGAGCTGTGAGCGCCCAGCCGACCGCCGAGCCCGCTCCCGCCACCGGCGGGCGGGGCGGGAGGCGGGAGGCGGGCGGCGGGCGGCGAGGCGGGTCCGGGCGGCAGCCCCGTCAGCGCAGGGTCGCGGTGACGACCGTCGCGTCCAGGTCCTCGCACCAGGCGTCGGCGGCGTCGAGACCGGCCGCGCGGGCGACGGCCAGGGCCGTCGGGGTCTGCCGTTCGCTGGTCTCGAACAGCAGCGACCCGCCCGGGGCCAGCCAGTGCGGCGCCTCGACGGCCACCCGGCGCAGCACGTCCAGACCGTCGGCGCCGCCGTCCAGCGCCGGCCGGGCCTCGTGCAGCCGGGCCTCCGGCGGCAGCAGCGCGATGTCGGCGCTGGGGACGTACGGGACGTTGGCGAGCAGGACGTCGATCCGGCCGCGCAGGGCGGCGGGCAGCGCGACGAACAGGTCGCCCTCGAAGACCGGGGCCCCGGGCCCGGTGAGGTTGCGGCGGGCACAGCGGACGGCGACCGGGTCGACGTCGGCCGCGTAGAGCTCGACCGGGTGCGCGGCGGCGGCCGCCACGGCGGCGCCGAGGGCGCCGCTGCCGCAGCAGAGGTCGACGACCACGGCGCCCGGGCCGGTGAGCTCGGTGGCCGTGGCGGCCAGGAACTCGCTGCGGCGGCGCGGGACGAACACGCCCGGGTCGACGGCGATCCGCAGCCCGGCGAACTCGGCCCAGCCGACGACGTGTTCCAGCGGCCGGCCCTCGGCCCGGGCGCGGACCATCACGGCCAGGTCGGCCGGTGTGGCGGCGGCGGAGAGCAGGATCCGCGCCTCGTCCTCGGCGAACACGCAACCGGCGGCGCGCAGCCGGGTGACGACCGAGGAACGGAGAGCTGCGGAGGCAAAAACCGACAAGAGGACCCCTTGGGGGAATCGGGAGGAGGACGAACGACTCCGTCAGGGCTCCCGCAAGGGCCGGCACCGCGCCGACGCGTCCGCGCTACGCGCGCGACGCGCCCGCACGGCCGCGCTCCGGGAGCACCCGCTCGGACATACCGGTAATGGGGCTCACCTCCTTGAGTCGCGGTCATACACGGCGTCGGCCACCCTACCGCACCCCCGGCGCGGGCGATCAACTGGTCTTCCGGGCCCAGGTCCTGCCCGGCTGCGCGGCTGTCCGCCCGCTTGGCCGGCCGGCCTGGCGGAGCTAGCCGAGCTGCTCGGCGACCAGGGCAGCGAACTCCTCCGGGGTCATGACGGGCACTCCGAGCTCCTCCGCCTTGGCGCGCTTGGAGCCGGCCTTCTCGCCCGCGACGAGAAGGGTGGTGCGCTTGGACACCGAGGAGGAGGCCTTGCCGCCGGCGCGTTCGATCAGCTCGTTCATCGCGTTGCGGGAGAGCTCGGCGAGGGCTCCGGTCATGCTGCCGGTGACGACCACGCTCTGGCCTGCCAGCGGGCCGGCCAGCGGGCCCGCCGCGGTGTCGTCCGCGGCCGCCGCGCCGCCGTCCGCGGCCTGGGCGGCGGGAGCCGTCGGCTCGGTCACCGCGGTGCCGACGCCCTGCGCCACGAGCCGGTCCAACAGCGGTGCCACGTCGGTGAGTTCGGCGACGATCACGGCGGCCTTCTCGACCCCGATGCCGTCCACGCCGGCCAGCGCCTCGACATCGGCGGCACGGATCGCGGCCATGCTGCCGAAGTGCGCGGCGAGTCGGCGGGACATCGTCCGGCCGGTGCCGCGGATGCCGAGGGCGCAGAACACCCGGTTCAGCGGGCGGCTGCGGGCGGTCTCGATGGCGGCGAGCAGGTTGTCGGCGCTGGTGTCGCCCATCCGCTCCAGGGTGAGCAGCTGCTCCCGGGTGAGGGTGAAGAGGTCGGCGAGGTCGCCGACCAGCCCGGCCTCGACCAGCTGGACGGCGCGGGTGCCGCCGAGGCCCTCGATGTCGAGCTGGTCGCGCCCGGCCGCGTAGATCACCGAGGCGACCACCTGGCAGGCCCGGCCGCGCACGCAGCGCCAGCGCTGCTCGGAGGTGTCGATGGCGTCGCCGCAACGCGGGCAGACCTCGGGGAAGGCGATCGGCTGCTCGGCGCCGGTGCGCTGGTCGACCAGGGGCGCCTCGACCCGCGGGATCACGTCGCCGGCCCGGTAGACGAACACCTGGTCGCCGATCATCAGCCCGCGGCGCCCGATGTCGGCCGGGTTGTGCAGGGTCGCGTAGGTGACGGTGATGCCGTCAATCACCACCGATTCGAGGACGGCCCGGGGCGCGATGATCCCGGTGCGGCCGACGTTCCACTCGACGCCGAGCAGCCGGGTGACCTTGTGCTGCGCCGCCAGCTTGCGGGCCACCGCCCAGCGCGGCGCGCGGGAGCCGGAGCCGGCCGCCTCCTGGTCGGCCACCGCGTCCGCCTTCACCACCACGCCGTCGATCCCGAAGGGCAGTGCGGCGCGCAGGCCGGCGATCTCGTCGATCCGCTGCTGCGCCTCGACGAGGGTCGCGCAGCGGCGCGGCGCGGCGTCGGTGCTGGCGGCGGTGTTGGCGCCGAGGACGGCGAGCCGGGCGAGCAGGTCGGCGTGGTCGAGGCCGGGCAGGCCGAGGGCGTCGTAGGCGAAGAAGGTGAGTTCGACGCGGTAGGCGCGGTCCTTGGCACGCAGGGTGCCGGCCGCGCCGCTGCGCGGGTGGGCGAACGGGGTGGCGCCGTGCGCGGTGCGGACGGCGTTGGCCTGCTCGAACTGCTCGTGGGTGAGCAGCACCTCGCCGCGCAGCTCGACGTCGACCGGTTCGGCGAGCCGGGCGGGCAGGCCGAGCACGGCGTCGGCGGCGGCGGTGATGTCCTCCCCCGCCAGGCCGTCGCCCCTGGTCAGCACCTGGGTGAGCCGGCCGGCCCGGTAGCGGGCGGCGACGGCGAGGCCGTCCAGCTTGGGTTCGACGCACCAGGCGGCGACCGGCCGGCCGAGCCGGCGCTCCAGGCCGGCCGCCCAGGACTCCAGCTCCTCGGCCGAGAAGACGTTGTCGAGGGAGAGCATCGGCGCGCTGTGCGGGACGTCGCCGACCGCCGCGCCGCCGGCCACCTTGCCGGTGGGCGACTCGGGCAGCGCCTCGTCCGGGTGCTCGTGCTCGTAGGCCTCGATCGCCCGCACCAGGGCGTCGTACTCGTCGTCGCCGAGCGGGGCGGAGCCGTCGGCGTAGTACGCGGCGGCGGCCCGCACGGCGGCGGCGACGGCGTCGGCGTAGGCCTGCGGGGAGGCCAGGGCGGCAGGGGAGGCCAGGGTGGCTGCGTCCTTCATACCGCCATCATGGCGAGCCGCACTGACATTCGGCCCGCTCGAACGCGGCTCGCACGGACCGCGCCGGGGGGTGCGGCCCGCGCCGGCCAGGGGTGTCGACCAGGGCCGTCAGCCAGGGGCGCCGGTCGAGGCCGCCGGCCCGGTCAGTCCGGCTGGGGCCGGGTGCGCCGGGCGTAGGCGCGGGCCGCGCGGGCGCGGTCGCCGCAGCGGGTGGAGCACCAGTGGCGCCGGCCGTGCCGGAGGAGGTACCGGGTGCACGGGGTGGAGCCGCAGGCGGTGAGGCGGGCGGCTTCGGGCCCGGTGAGCAGGTCGGCGGCGTCGGCGGCGAGGGTGGCCAGGGCGTGGTCGACGATCTCGGTGGTGGGGTGGGGGGCCGCGCGGTAGGGGCCGCTGCCGTCGTCCCACCGCAGCAGCCGGGCCGTGGGCAGACGGGTCAGGGCGTCGTTGACGGCGGCCAGGGCGGAGGGGGGTGCGGGCAGCTCCGCGACGCGGGCGGCGAACAGCGTCCTGACCTGTTCGCGCATCGAGCGCACCTGCGCCGTGCACATCTCCTGAAGGCCCGCGTCGGCCGGGGCGAGGCCGTGCTCCAGGAGCCACTGGCCGGCGGCGGCCGGCGTGCCGAGGCGGTCGACGACGTGTCCGCCGGGCAGCGTGACGGCGCTGTTGACCAGGGCGAGCGAGGGGTACTGCTGCTCGCCCGGCGCGGGTGGCACGGCGGTCTCGTCGGTGGCGGTGTCCGCGGTCTCCGTCATGAGTCTCATGGTAGTGCTTGCGCTCATCCGTGAGAACCGGCTAGCGTTCCTCACGGATAAACCGCTCTCAACCGTGAGGTGTGCTTCACCATGGCTTCTTCCGACACGACCGTCGAGCAGTTCCCCGTCCGCCTCTTCGGCGGCCCGACCGCCCTCTTCGAGTACGGAGGCCTGCGCTTCCTCACCGACCCGACCTTCGACGGCCCGGGCGACTACCTGCGGCCGGACGGCCGGTTCCTGACCAAGACCGCTCCCTCCTCCGGGAGCGCCGCCGACGCCGGCCACGTCGACGTCGTCCTGCTCTCCCACGACGAGCACCCCGACAACCTCGACCACTCCGGCCGGGCCCTGCTGGCCGACGTCCCGCTCACCCTCACCACCCCCGGCGGCGGCCTGCGCCTCGGCGGCACGGCCCGCGGACTGGCCGACTGGGAGTCGGTCACGCTGGACCGCCCCGGCGGCGGCACCCTCACCGTGACCGCCGTGCCCGCCCTCCACGGGCCCGGGGCCCGCGAGCAGGTGGAGGCCGTCACCGGCCAGGTCGTCGGCTTCGTCCTGACCGGGGAAGGGCTGCCCACCGTCTACGTCAGCGGGGACAACGCATCCCTCCTCGCCGTCGGGGAGATCGCCGAACGCTTCGCCCCCGTCGACACCGCGATCCTCTTCGCCGGGGCCCCCCGCTTCGCCGCCCTCTTCGACGGCGCGCCCATCGTCCTGGACAGCGCCCAGGCCGCCGAGGCCGCCGCGATCCTCGACGCCCGCCGGGTCGTCCTCGTCCACCACGACAGCTGGGCCCACTTCACCGAGGACCGCGACGACCTGGTGGCCGCCTTCACGGCCGCCGGCCTGGCGGAGCGCCTCCACACGGCGTGACCGGCCCCGGGCGGGGCGCGCCGCCTGTCCGCCCCCGAACCGCCCGCTCAGCCCGGCAGCGGCGCCAGCGGCCTGGTCCGGTAGGCGTCGGAGGAGCCCGGGGGGACGAGGCAGGGCAGCAGCCACTCCCACAGGGCGCCGACCCGGCGGGCGCGCTCCTCACCCGGGCAGCCGTCGCCGAAGACGACCTCCAGCCCGCAGGCGGCCGCCACCACCAGGGTCTCCGGGCCGGGATCGCCCGAGCGGTCACGCAGCTCGCCGGCGCGCCGGGCACCCGTCAGCAACTCCCGGACGACACCGGCCCAGACACCGTGGAAGCCCCGCACGCCCGCGACCGGCGCGCCGGGGGCGGACGTGGCGGGAGCGAACGCGGCGGTCCTCGACTGCCAGCCGCCCTCCCGGCCGAGGCGGAACGCCGCCCGGACCACCGCGTCCGACCCCAGGGCGTCGACCAGCCAGTAGCCCACGTCGATCAGCGTCTGCAGGGGGGAGGAGGTGGCCCGCAGACCGCCGCAGGCGCCCCGCAGCGAGCGCTCGGCCCGCTGGAACACCGCCTGCGCCAGCTCCTCCTTGGACGCGAAGTGGAAGTAGAGCGCACCCTTCGTCACTCCTGCGGCACCGGCGATCTCGCCGAGCGTGGCCCCCGCATAGCCGCAGCGGTCGAACAGCACCGCCCCCGCCTGCACCAGCCGTCCGCGTGTCCGTTCCGACCTCTCCTGCACCACCCGACCCACACCCCTCACAACGACGAGCACGTTCCGACCACACACGAGCAGCGCCCCGGCAGCGACGGCGCCTTCCGCGCGTCCTCAGCCGACCCGGGTGAACCGGGCCACCGACGCCTCCGGCGAAGCGGTCGCGGCCGCCTCGCGCTCCGAACGCTCCGAACGCTCCGGGCGCTCCGGGCGCTCCGGGCCGGCCAGCAGGATGGAGCGCTGGAGCCGTCGCAGTCCGGTGGACGGCTCCATGCCCAACTCCCGTACCAGGGTGTTGCGCAGGCGCTGGTAGGCCTCCAGGGCCTCGCCCCGTCGGCCGGAGCGGTGCAGGGCGATCATGTACTGGCCGTGCAGGCTCTCGTGGGTGCGGTAGCGGTCGACCAGGACGGTGAGTTCGGCGAGCAGGACGCGGTGGCGGCCCAGCCGCAGGTCGGCCTCGATCCGCTGGTCCAGGGCGCAGAGCCGGGTCTCCTCCAACCGCTTGGCCTCGACGGCGAGTTGACCGCCGGCCGGGATGTCGGCGAAGGCCGGACCGCGCCACAGGCCGAGCGCCTCGCCGAGCATCCGGGCGGCCAGCGGGTGGTCGTCGCCGTCCATGGCCCGGTAGCCCATGCCGGCCAGGCGCTCGAACTCCCGGACGTCCGTCAACCCGCCGCCGCTGTTCAGCATGTAGCCGCCCGGCGAGGTCACCAGCACGTCCTTGGCGCAGGAGACCCCTGCCGCCGGGCCGACCTGCCCGAGCGCCCGGTCGATCATGTCGCGCAGCTGCAGCACGTACGTCTGCACCGTCGTGCGTGCGCTGCGCGGCGGGCGGCCCGACCACAGCTCCTCGGCCAGCACCCCGGCCGACACCACCTGGTCGGCCCGCAGGGCCAGCAGCCCCAGCACCTGACGCGGTTTCGGCGCCGATGGCACCACCGACACCCCGCACACCCGGACGTCCAACGCCCCGAGCACCCTAATTTCCACGATGACCACCCCAATCACACGGAACGCCGCAGGCCGATCCGCCGCGGCTGGCACCCGGGTCGACACCCCTAGGGCGACTGTCACCAGTCAAAAACAGGACGCGCGGTTTGTCAATCCAAAACCGAACGTGCTGTTTGTTTCTTGGGATGAGCGGCCAGCCTCGGACAGACGGGCGCGGCGGCCACGCTGCGCCACGAACCGGCCACCACGCGCAGCGGGGGTGGGGGGGGACCCATTTCCGGGGGGGGGGCCCGCGCGTGCGGGCCCCGCCCCCCACACCCCGCGTAGAGCGCTCACACCCACGCCGGAGACGGACACCAACGCACCCCGCGCCGCCACCAATTCGCCCGCACTCCGCGCCCGCCGCCAGCCGGCCGATCACCGCCCGGAAACCGCCCGGACGCCCCCGGACGCCCCCGGACGCCCCCGGACGCCCCCGCGAGCAGGGGGTCGCCGAGCCCCGGTCAACTCCGCACCAGCCGCAGCGATTTCCGGCCGGTGCCGGACCGTCAGCCCACACCGACCTCGTCCGCGACCGCCCGGGCCGCCGACCGCGCCCCGTCCTGCGCCCCGGCGCCCTCCGCCGCCGCGCGGGCGGCCGCCACCTCGGCGACCACCTGGGCACCGCGGTCCGGGCCCATCTGCAGCGAACCGAGCACACCCGGCACCGCGATGCTCGGCATCAGGTGCTGGAACAGCCCGGCGGCCCGCCGCTCCAAGTCCGCACGCCCGGAGAGCTTCTGCGACTGGATCTGCACACCCGTCCACGCCGCCGTGACCAGCCACGCGGTGTCGGCCGGGACGACGTGCGGCAGCAGTTCGCCCCGCTCGCCGGCCGCGACCAGCAGCGCCTCCAGCCGGCTGATCCAGCCGGGGATCGCGCCGCCGCCGAGGTCGTCGAAGACGTCCTGGCCCAGGGAGAGCCGGGCCCCCGCGCTCAGCAGCGGATCACGCGGCATCAGATAGGCCACCACCATCCCGGTGTCCACGAACTCCTGGAGTTTGCAGACCCGTTCCGGCACACCGTCCTGGACGAACTGCTCCTCGACGACGCCCTGGGCCAGATCCCGCTTGGAGGCGAAATGGAAATACACCGCACCACGCGTCACACCGGCCCGCGCGACCACCTCGCCGATGGTGGCGCCCTCGTAGCCGAACTCGTCGAAGACCGACGCCGCCGCCTCCAGGATCAGCCGACGCGTCCGGACCGCCCGCTCCTGCCGAACCACCGCAACCACCCCACCCAGAGCTCCCGGAAAACAAAACCAAACACCCCGTATCTTAGCTACCGGTGGCCTACGGACGACAAGATGATGTCGGGGAATCGCCTCAAACGCTCCTTCCCTCCCGCCCGCATCCTCCGCATTTTGCCTACGGGCCGCTGCTTCTTCGCCGGACGATCGAAAGCGGCACCGGCGCCACACATCACACATTCGGGGAAAAACCGAACGATCGGTTTCCTCATTTGGACACCCGAGGGCCGGAAGGCGTCACGGTAGGACGGCCACCGCCTCCACCTCCACCAGCTGGTCGTGGTAGCCGAGCACCGACACTCCCAGCAGCGTGCTGGGGGCGTCGTGCTCCCCCATGTAGGCGCGGTACACGTCCCACACCGCGACCAGGTCGGCCTGGTCGGCGGAGGCCACGTACACCGTCGTCCGCGCGACGTCCGTCAGCCCGGCACCCGCGTCCTCCAGCGCGGTTATCAGGTTCCGCATCACCTGGTGCGCCTGGCCCGCGTAGTCGCCGACGGCGACCGTCCGCCCCTCGGCGTCGAGCGGGCAGGCGCCGGCGAGCCAGAGCGAACGGGCCGGGGCCTCGACCAGGGCCGCATAGGCGTAGTCGACGGCCGGGGTGAGGCGGGAGCTGCGGATCAGCTTGACTGCGCTGTTCAAGGGGCACTCCGAAGGGTCGTGGCCGAACGTTTGCGCCCATCGTTGGCCTCTCCTGAGCGACCGTCAAACCATTTACCAGCACTGTCCCGTCCACCACAGGGCCGTTGCGTCCACGATTCACCGTTGCGGGTGATGGCGGGCCGACCCGCCCGGCCGGAATCCTGGTGGCCGCCACCCGCGCGGGTCGACGCCGCGCCGACACCAGGAGGTCCCCCATGGAATCCCGACCCCCGTACCGCGACGAGGCCTCCGGGGTCCGCCGACGCCGGATGCTGGGCCTGGCACTCGGGGCGGGGCTCGCCCCGGCCCTCACCCCGGCCGCAATGGCGACCGCGACCGCGACGGCGACGGCGACATCAACGGCCCGGTCGGATACCCCGGTGGTCGCGTCCGCCGCCCTGGGCCGCCGGGTCGCCGAGGTGGCCACCGCCCAGCTCGGCGTGCCGTACGCCTGGGGCGGCGGCGACCGGCTGGGGGCGAGCCTCGGCTTCTGCGACGACGAGAACGGCTACCTGGACGGCGTCTGCATGGGCGAGAGCACGGTCGGCTTCGACTGCAGCGGCCTGTCCCTCTACTGCTGGTACCGGGCCAGCCACGGCACCGTCGAGCTCGGGCACTACACCGTCGCCCAGTTCCACCGCAGCGCCCCGGTGGAGCGTGACGCCCTCGCCCCGGGCGACCTGCTGTTCTTCTCCCGCCCGGACGCGCCGCTGCACCACGTCGGCATCCACGTCGGCGACGGCGCGATGATCCACGCCGAGCGCACCGGGACGCTGGTCGCCCGGGTCGAGCACGCCCTCGACGTCCCGCGCTGGGCCGGCGAGTTCGCCGGTGCCCGCCGCCCCGGGCCGGCCGGCTGAGCGGGCCTCAGAGGCCGCGCCGCTCCCCCGGCCCCTGGCCCTGGCCCTGGTGGACGCGCAGCAGCAGGCCATGCAGCAGCTGCCGCTCCCGCGCGTCCAGCGGCGCCAGCACCTCGTCCTGCACCGCGCGCGCCCGGGCGTCCAGCTCCGCGAGCAGCGCGCGCCCGGCGTCGGTGACCGACACCGAGACCCGCCGCCGGTCCGCCGGGTCGCGGACGCGCTCGACGTACCCGGCGGCGGCCAGCTGGTCGGCGACCTTGGCGAGGTCGCTCGGGTCGATGCCCAGCCGCTGGACCAGGTCCCGCTGGGCGTGCGGCCCGAAGTCGGCGAGCGCGGCCAGCACGGCCATGTCCCAGAGCCGCAGGCCGTGTTCGGCGAGCTGCTCGGCGAGGCGGCCCCGTGCCGACCGGCCGCAGTGGGGCCCCAACCTGCGCAGCGCCCACCTGCGGGACCCGGACGGCCACCTGATCGAGCTCCAGTCCTACTGACCCGCCCCGCCCGGTCGGCGCGCGGGGTCGTTCGCCCAGAGGTCGGCGCTGCACGCCGCCACCAGTGCGCCGATCCTGGCCCAGGCCTCCTCCGCGGGCAGCGGTTCGAGTCGGCGGCCGTCCCGCAGCCGCAGCGCGACCCGGTCGTCCACGGCCTCCTTGGCCCCGATCACGGCCTGGTACGGCACCAGGCGCGCCGCCCGGATCCGGGCGCCCAGGCTGCCGTGCTCGGGCCCGGCGACCTCGGCGCGCAGCCCGAGGTCGAGGCAGCGCTGCCGGAGCCGCTCGGCCTGCGGCAGTTCGCCCTCGGAGACCGGCAGCAGCACCACCTGTACCGGGGCCAGCCAGGCCGGGAACGCGCCTCCGTACAGCTCGATGAGGTGGGCGACCACCCGCTCCACGCTGCCGATCACGCTGCGGTGGACCATCACCGGCCGGTGCTTCGCGCCGTCCGGGCCGATGTAGTGCAGACCGAAGCGCTCGGGCTGGTGGAAGTCGACCTGCACGGTGGAGAGGGTGAACTCGCGCCCGGCGCCGTCGGCGATCTGCACGTCGATCTTCGGCCCGTAGAAGGCGGCCTCGCCCTCTGCCGCCTCGAACGGCACGCCGGAGCGTTCCAGCACGTCGGTGAGCAGCGCGGTGGCCCGTTCCCAGAGGGCCGGATCCGCCACGTACTTGCCGCCCGCGCCGGGCAGCGAGAGCCGGTAGCGGACCGGTTCGATGCCGAGCGCGCGGTGTGCCCCGCGGATCAGCTCCAGTGCGGCGACGGCCTCGTCGGCGGCCTGCTCCGGGGTGCAGAACACGTGCGCGTCGTTCAGCTGGATCGCCCGGACCCTGGTCAGCCCGCCCAGCACACCGGACAGTTCGGAGCGGTACATGCCGCCCAACTCGGCCATGCGCAGAGGGAGTTCCCGGTAGCTGTGGGGTCGGGAGCGGTAGATCAGGGCGTGGTGCGGGCACAGGCTCGGCCGGAGCACCATCTCCTCCGAGCCCAGTTCCATGGGTGGGAACATGTCGTCGCGGTAGTGCGCCCAGTGGCCGGAGATCTCGTACAGCTCACGCTTGCCGAGCACCGGCGAGTACACGTGGCGGTAGCCGGCCCGCCGCTCGCGCTCGCGGATGAACTCCTCCAGGGTGTGCCGGATCGCGGCGCCGTCTGGCAGCCAGTAGGGCAGGCCGGAGCCCATCAGCGGGTCGGTGTCGAACAGGTCGAGTTCGCGGCCGAGCTTGCGGTGGTCGTGCGCGGCGCGGTCGTGCATGGGGTGGTCGTGCATGGCGCGGTTGTGCATGGGGTGGTCTCCACTCGGGTCGGCGGGCGAGTGGTCCGGAAACGGCGAAGCCCCGGGGCACTCGCCCCGGGGCTTCGGACTAGGTCAGCAGTCAGCGCACCGGGACTCTCTCCGGCGTCGTCGTGGCGAGTGCAGCGCGCTTCATGCGATCCACGATAACAGGGCACCGACCGCCGTGGTGATCTTTATCCGCGGCCGCTCAGAACAGGACGGCGCAGCCGCGCGCGTCGAGCGCGGCGAACAGCCGCGGCGAGGGGCGCGCCTCGTTCCACCGCAGGTCCAGCTTCTCCAGCGCGGGCAGTTCGGCCAGCCAGTGCGGCAGTTCGGTGATCCGGTTGCCCCGCAGGTCGAGCCGGCGCAGCAGCGGCAGCCCGGCGAGCACCGGCGGGACCTCGGCGAGCGCGTTGTCCCGCAGTTCGAGTTCGCGCAGTGCGGTGAGGCCGCCGAAGGTGTCCGGCAGGGTGGTCAAGTCGTTCCCGCACAGCCAGAGTTCACGCAGGGAGGTCAGTTCGCCGAGGCGGTCGGGCAGCGCGGTGAGCCGGTTGCGCTGGGCGCGCAGCTCGACCAGGGCGGTCATCTCACCGATGGCGGAGGGGAGTTCGGTGAGCCGGTTGTCGCCGAGGTTGAGGTAGCGCAGCGCGGTGAGGCGGCCGAGCGCGGCCGGCAGCGCGGTCAGCGCGTTGTCGTGCAGGTAGAGGAAGTCGGCGAGCCCGGTCAGCTCGCCCAGTTCGGCGGGCACGCCGGTGAGCCGGTTGTGTCCGAGGTCGAGGGTGCGCAGCCGTCGCAACCTGCCGACCTCGGGCGGCAGTTCGGTCAGGCCGGTCTCGGCGAGGATGAGCACGGTCAGGTCGGTCCGGTCCCACACCTCGGCCGGCACCGCGCCGAGGGGCCGGCGCCAGAGGTTCAGCGTCACGTCTGTCACGCCCGTCATTGTCCCGTCCGCGCGCCCGTCCCCGATCCCCTCGCCCTCCCCGCCCCGCTGGACCACCGGGCAGCGCCGCACCCCGGCCGGGAGGCGCTGCTGGTACCGGGCGGCCCCGGCTCACCTGCCCGGGGCGGCGGCCGTGAAGCCGCCGAGGAAGGTGAGCGCCTCCTCGGCCGGGCTCCCGGGGGCGGCCGTGTAGACGACCAGGAGGTGGCGCGCGGCGCCGGGCGCCTGGAAGGTCTCGTAGTCGAGCGTCACGTCGCCGACCACGGGGTGCCGCAGGCGCTTGGGGCCGTGGGTCTTCTCGTGCACGTGGTGGCCGGCCCACAGCCGGCGGAAGTCGGCGCTGCCGAGTGCCAGTTCGCCGATCAGGCGCACGAGTTCGGGGTCGTGCGGGTGCCGGCCGGAGGCCATCCGCAGGATGCCGACGGTGGTGCGCGCGGCGTCCTCCCAGTCGAGGTGGACGTCCGGCGCGCCCGGGTCGAGGAAGATCCGTCGGGCCAGGTTGCGTTCGCGCGGCGGGAGTTCGGGGAAGTCGGCGATCAGCGCGGCGGCCAGCCGGTTCCACGCCAGGACGTCGTTGCGGTCGTTCATGATCAGCGCGGGGGTGGTCGGCATCGCCTCCACGACCCGCCGCAGGGCGGGGCGCAGGGCGTCGCCGTCCCGTCCGGCGCCCGCCGTCCTGGCCGCCGAGCGGCGGGGCGGGCGGGCCAGGTCGTACAGGTGGGCGCGCTCGGCGGGGCCGAGCCGCAGGGCGCGGCCGAGCGCGTCGAGCACCTCGTCGGACGGGCGCTCGGCGCGGCCCTGTTCCAGCCGGACGTAGTAGTCGGTGCTGAGGCCGACCAGTTCGGCGACCTCCTCGCGCCGCAGGCCGGGCACCCGGCGGCGTCCGGTCGGCGGCAGCCCCGCCTGCGCGGGTGACACCAGCGCCCGCCGGGTGCGCAGGTAGTCGCCGAGGCTGGCGGCGAGCGTGATCGGTTCGGCCATGCGTTCCAGTATGGGGCGCCCGGCCGGGGGTGCGGGGGCCGGAGGGTGGCCCTGTCACACCCAGGGAACGGGGCTCTCTTCATCCGGCGGCGGCGCCCGCGAACGATCGGGGCCATGACTGCTTCTCCCCGCCTCGACGACGCCCGTCCCGGCGACGCCCGTCCCGAAGGCGCCCGCCGCGCCGCGCCGCCCCGGACCGAGCACCCGGCGGGCACGGCCGCTCCCCCACCGCGTACGGACGGCGGTCCGGGCGGCTACTGGGCGACCGTCACCGCGGTCGGCTGCGCCAGCATGATGCTGCCGTTCTCGGTGACCGGGGCCGCCGTGGCGCTGCCCGGCATGACCGCGCAGCTGGGCTCCTCGGTGGGCGCCGCCCAGTGGATGCTGAACGCCTTCAACCTCACCTTCGCCGCGCTGCCGCTGGCGGCCGGCGGCCTCGCGGACCGGATCGGCCGGCGGCGCGTGCTGCTGTCGGGGATCGCACTGGTCGGCGCGCTGTCCGCGGTGGTGGCGCTCGCGCCGTCGATGGCCGTGGCCGACGCCGCCCGGGCGGTGCAGGGGTGCGGGGCGGCCGCCGTGCTGGCGGCGGGCGCGGCGGTCCTGGCCCAGTCCACCTCCGGGCGGCGCCGACGGCTCGCCTTCGGGATCCTCGGCACCTCCTTCGGCACCGGCCTGGCGATCGGGCCGCCGGCCGCCGGCCTGCTGGTGGAGGCGGCCGGCTGGCGGTCGGTCTTCCTGCTCGTCGCCGTCCTGGCCCTGCCCGCGTGGCTGTGCGCCACCCGGGCCCCGGAGTCCCGCAACCCGGACCACCCCGGGATCGACCTGCCCGGGGTGGTCTGCTTCACCGGCGGGCTCGCCGCGCTGTCGTACGCGCTCGTGCAGGCCGGCACCGCCGGCTGGACGGCGCCGGACACGCTGCTGCCGCTGGCGGGCGCGGTGCTGCTGCTGGTCCTGTTCGCCGGGGTGGAGGTCCGCCGGGCCGGGCGCGCCATGGTCGACGTCCGGCTGTTCCGCAGGCCCGAGTTCCTCGCCGTGGTGTGCCAGCCGTTCACCGTCACCCTGGGGTTCGTCGTGCTGCTGGTCTACCTCCCGGCCTACCTCCAGGGTGTGGGTGGCAGGAGCGTCCTGACCAGCGGTCTGCTCCTGCTGCCGATGACGGCGCCCGTCCTCCTGCTGCCGTTGGCGGCCGGGCGCCTCGCCGCCGCCGTCTCCGTCCGGGCGGTGCTGACCGCGGCCTCCGCGCTGATCGCGGCGGGCTCCCTGCTGCTGGTGACGGTGCGCGGCGACGGGTCGTGGCTCGCGCTGGCGGTGCCGCTGCTGCCGTTCGGGGCCGGGGTCGGGCTGGCCTTCGGGGTGATGGACGACGCGGCCGTCGGAACCGTCCCCGCCGAGCACGCCGGGGCCGCCGCGGGCGTCTTCAACACGATGCGGATCACCGGGGAGTCCGTGGCCGTCTCCGGGGCCGCCGCGCTGCTCAGCACGCTGACCGCCGCGCACCTGGGCGGCAGCGGCCTCGCCGCCGACGAGGCGGCGCAGCTCGCGGGGCAGGCCGTCCAGGGCAGGGTGGCCGCGGCGCACCAGGCCGCCCTGGCCGCCGGGTTCACCGACGCCCTGCACGTCCTCGGGCTGGTCCTCGCCGCCCTGTCCGCCCTCGGCGCGGTGCTCACCTACCTCGCCCTGGCGCCGGACGGGTCGGCCTGATCCGCCGTCGGAGCCGGGGCCCGGGACCGCCTCCGCCGTCGGAGCCGGGGCCAGGGCCGCCGGAAAGCGGCAGGGCCCGCCCGGGAGGTCGGGCGGGCCCTGCCGTCATGCGGTGCGCGTCACATGTTGATCATGTGGCCGGCGAGGCCGTGGATGGCCTCCTTGACCGCCTCGCCGAGGGTGGGGTGGGCGTGCACGTTGCGGGCCACCTCATGGACGGTGAGGTCCCACTGCTGGGCCAGGGTCAGCTCGGGCAGCAGCTCGGTGACCTCGGGGCCGATCAGGTGGGCGCCGAGCAGCTCGCCGTACTTGGCGTCGCTGATGACCTTGACGAAGCCGATCGGGTGGCCGAGGCCGTGCGCCTTGCCGTTGGCGGTGAACGGGAACTTGGCGACCTTGACGTCGTGGCCCAGCTCGCGGGCCTGCGCCTCGGTGTAGCCGAAGGAGGCGATCTGCGGCTGGCAGTAGGTGGCGCGCGGGATCATGGCGAAGTCGACCTCCATGGTCTCCGCCCCGCCGATGGTCTCGGCGGCGATCACGGCCATCGTCTCGGCGGCGTGCGCGAGCATCAGCTTGGCCGTCACGTCGCCGATCGCGAAGATGTGCCCGGCGCTGGTGCGGCCGCGGCCGTCCACCGCGATGGCGCCGCGGTCGGTCAGCTTGACGCCGGCGTTCTCCAGGCCGTAGCCGTTGACACGCGGCGCGAAGCCGATCGCCTGGAGCACCTTGTCGGCCTCCAGCACCTGCTGCTGACCGTCCCTGGTGACGGTGACCTTGACCTTGGCGTTCGGGTCGCTGTCGTCGATCGACTCGACCCGGGTGGAGGTGAGCACCTCGATGCCGAGCTTGCGGTACTGCTTGGCCAGTTCGGTGGAGACCTCGACGTCCTCCAGCGGCACCACGCGGTCCAGGAACTCGACGATGGTGACCTTCACGCCGTAGTTGTGCAGCACGTACGCGAACTCGACGCCGATCGCGCCGGCGCCCGCGATGATGATGCTCTCCGGCAGCTGCTCGGTGAGGATCTGCTCCTCGTAGGTGACCACCCGGTCGCTCAGGCTGGTGCCGGGCAGCAGCCGGGTGGTGGCACCGGCGGCGATGACGCAGTGGTCGAAGGTGACGACGTCGAAGCCGCCGCCGCTGAGCGCGACCTGGAGGGTGTGGTCGTCGACGAAGGTGCCCCAGCCGTCGTACTCGGTGATGCCGTTCTTCTTCATCAGGTAGTGGACGCCCTTGACCCGGCCGTCGGCCACCGAGCGGCTGCGGCGGAAGGCCTCGCCGAAGTCGAAGGTCACCTTGCCCTCGACCTTGATGCCGAAGGTCTTGGCCTCCTTGGTGAAGATGTGGGCGAGCTCGGCGTTGCGCAGCAGGGCCTTGGAGGGGATGCAGCCGACGTTCAGGCAGACGCCGCCCCAGTACTTGGCCTCGATGACGGCGGTCTTCAGGCCGAGCTGAGCGGAGCGGACGGCGGCGGTGTAGCCGCCGGGGCCGGCGCCGAGGACGACGACGTCGTAGTGCGTGCTCATGTTGCTGACTCCTCCGAGGGTGTCACGGTCTCGTGATCTCGGTCCCATGGTGTCAGGACCGGGTTCGACGCACCCACCGGGTCTCGGCGGATGCGCTCCGCGCGGCACCGTACCCGGCCCGGGGCCGAATTGTCAGTGCCCTCGGCTACGGTGCTCGCAACCTCGCCGGGCAGGGGCGAGGTCCGGGGTGAGGTCCGGGGGTACGAGCGGGAGGAGGGGCCGAATGGCGGACGAGCACGGCGGAGCCGGCGGGTGGGGCGGGTGGGCCCGCCGCCCGAGGACGGCAGCGGGCCCACCCGGGCGTCAGGCCGTCACCTCGTGGGCGTGGCCCCCGCCCATACCGCCGCCGCCACCCGCCTGGCCGGCGGGGTGCTGCGGCGGCACGGGCCGGTTCAGTGAGGAGAGGTCCCAGGCGTAGGTGCCGACGGCATGGGCGATCACGTCGATGTTGACGTCGAAGGCGTCCATGTCGATGTTCTTCAAGCCGTCGCAGGCCTTGTGGTAGCAGGCGTCGAAAGCCACGCCCGCCGTGCCGCCGTAACGCTCCTCCTGCGCCGGCGACTTGACCACCTCGGCGCCGGTGTCGGTGCCGCCGGCCGGGATGCCCGCGTCGATGAACGGGCCGTAGTCGGAGCGGCCGTTGAAGGCGGTCGGCTCGTGCGGCAGGCCCCGGCCGTCCAGGTAGCCGGTGAGGTCCCGCTCGATCTGCGCCGAACCCTCGGGGCCGGCGCCGCCGCCGGTGCTGCCCGAGCCGTCGTAGACGAACTGCGCGTAGTTGGGAGAGGCGATCATGTCGAAGTTGAGGTAGAGCCTGATCTTCTTCCGGTCCGCCTCGGAGAGCGACTTCACGTACGCCTCCGAGCCCTTGAGGCCGAACTCCTCGGCGGACCACCAGGCGAACCTGACCTTGTTCTTCACCGGGTGGACGGTCAGGTTGCGCGCGACCTCCAGGATGCCCGCCGCCCCGGAGCCGTTGTCGTTGATGCCGGGCCCGGCCGGGACGGAGTCCAGGTGCGCCCCGACCATCACGGTGTCGGCCGGGTCGCCGCCCCTGGTCTCGGCGATGACGTTCCAGGTCTTGCGCGGCTCCATGAAGGTGCGGATGTCGAGGTTCAGCCGCACCTGGCCGGCGGCGGCCTTCGCGGCCAGCGCCTCCCCGGCGGCCCGGGTGATCCCGCCGACGGGGATCCTGCCGGCCCCAGGGTCCCCGAGGGTGCCGTTGAGGTCGCCGTCGGTGTTGTTGTAGATGATCGCGCCCACCGCACCGGCCGTCGCGGCCGCGGCCTGCTTGACGGCGAAGCCGCAGCCGCCGCGCTGGATCAGCGCGATCCGACCGGTGAACGCGCCGACCGGGTAGTCGGTGGGCGCGCAGCCGGTCGCGGCGCTGACCGGGGCGACCGCCAGGTCGGCGTTCAGGCCCGCGTCCGGGCCGCCGGGCGAGTACGTCATGGCGATCAGCGGGATGCTCTCGGCCTGCGGGGACAGCACCTGCAGCCGCTCCGAGCGGGCCTCGAAGAAGGTGTACTCGAACTCCTGCCGGGACACCTTCAACCCGGCCCGGCGGGCCTGCTCGTAGACGTAGCGCGCGGACTCGTCGTGCCCCTTCGAACCGGCCACCCGGGTGCCGCCGTTGCGGTCGGCGATCCGTTGGAGTGCGGCCAGGGTGTCGTGGGCGCTCTCGGCGTCGGCGGCCTCGACCAGGCGCGCGGCGAGCCGCTCGCCTCTGCGCGCCGGGTCCGGGTCGGCGGCCGCGCCGCCGGCCCCGGCCAGCAGCAGCGGGGCGGCCAGGGCGGCGACGGTCAGGGCGGCGCCCGCGCTCCGGACGGTGGCGGTGCGCGGGCGCTGGCCCCGGCGCTGCTGGTGCGGTATCGGGGTGGACTGGTCGAGCGGGCTGGTCGGGCGGAGGGGCAGGGAGATCGGGCGGCGGGCTCGTGGCTTCAAGGCGACTCCTTCCGGCGGTCCGTGAACTCCCGATTTGACATGACCGGCATCACGTTGCCAAGGCCGCCGCGCGGCCGCGGGATGCGGACGGCGGCGGGGGCGGTGATCCTGGAGGGGTGGGGCCGTCTCTTCCAGGAGCGTGACCAGATGTCCATGTTGGATAAGCTCAAGGGCCTGCTGAAGGGCCACGAGGACCAGGCCGACAGGGCCGTCGACAAGGCGGGGGACGCCGTCGACGAGCGCACCCAGGGCAAGTACAGCAGCCAGGTGGACGCCGCCCAGGAGCAGGCGAAGAACCAGTTCCGCGACCAGCCGCCGCAGCAGTAGCAGCCCGAACCCGCCGTACGCCTGCGGCCCCGGTCAGGCCCGCCCGGCCGCACCGGGGCCCAGCTGTTCCGGGCCGGGGTTCAGGCGTTCCGGGCCGGCGTTCAGCCGTTCCGAGCCGGGGCCGAGCCGTCCTGGACCTGCGGTCAGCCGTCCTGCTCCGGCGCGGCCTCGGCCTTCCCCGCGGGCTGCCGGGCCCCCGCTTCGCCGTCCGCGCTCCCGGCCCCGCAGTTCTCGCACGGTTGCGGCCTGGGCCGCTCGCGCAGGCGCCCGCACTCCGGGCACACCCGGTCCAGCCAGCAGGCCGCCTCTCCGCCTTCGTCCATGCCCCCGATTCTGCCCGGAGCGCCCGCGCCGACGCGAGTAGACACTGTCTACAGCGGCCTGGTAGACAAGACCCATGACCGATCAGGAGAAGGACCTGCGCGCGCGCCTGGTGGCCGCCGGCGTCGAACTGGTGACCAGGGAGGGCGTCCACGCCCTCGGCCTGCGCGAGATCGCCCGGCAGGCGGGGGTCTCGCACGGAGCCCCCCGCCGCCACTTCCCCACCCACCGCGAACTGCTCGCCGCCATCGCGCGACACGGGTTCGGCAGGCTCACCGACACCCTGGCCGGCGCCGACGCGCTGGCCGCCACCACCGGCGCGGCCCCCCGCACCCGGCTCGACGCGCTCGCCCGTGCCTATCTCGGCTTCGCGGCGGCCAACCCCGGCATGTTCGAGCTGATGTTCCGTCACGACCTGCTGGAGGGCAGTGGAGCCGAGCTGCGGCACACCACCCTGCCGATGTTCCACACCGTCGCCCGCCTGGTCGGCGAGGCCCGCCCGGAGTCCACCGATCCCGGACCGGCGGCCGCCGCACTGTGGGCGAACCTGCACGGCCTGGCCCAACTGCGCGCCTGGGGCAGCCTGCGGCTCATCACCGGCGGCGAGGACGTCGAACCGCTGCTGCGCGCCGCCCTGGACGCCCACCTCGGTCCGGCTCCCGGGGCCCTCCCCCAGGGAGCCGTCACACGCCCGTGAGGCCGTCGATGCTCTCCCGGAGCAGGTCCGCGTGGCCGTTGTGGCGGGCATACTCCTCGATCAGGTGCACCAGGATCCAGCGCAGCGAGACGGTCTCCGAGCCGAACACGGCCGCCGCCCGCTCGGAGAGGCGTCCGGTATCCTCCAGCGCCGCCGCGGCGGTCAGTTCGCGGCCCTGCTCGACCTCCGCCCGCCAGTCGGCCAGCGCCTCGGGCATCCCCCGCTCCGGGGTGAGCGCGTAGCCGCCCTCGCCGTCCGCGCCGTACAGCGGCGGCGCCTCCCGGCCGGCCAGCACCCGCTGGTACCAGGTGCGTTCGACCTCGGCGAGGTGCTGGACCAGGCCGAGCAGCGTCATCGTCGACGGCGGGACGGCCGCCAGCCGGACCTGCTGGTCGTCGAGCCCGGCGACCTTCTGCACAAGAGTCGCCCGGTGGAACTCCAACCAGCCTTCCAGCATGGCGCGTTCGTCCGCGTGCGGAGACGGCAGCGGCCGCCCGTCGAGTGTCGGTCCCATGGGCTCCACTGTGGCACAGTCGGGCGACCGGAGGCGATCATCCGACCGGCTCCAGGGCCCGGTCGCCCTGGTCCGCCAACGGCGCGGGCCGCCTGGCCCGGCGCCGGGCCAGGAGCAGCAGCAGGCCGAGCTGCACGGCCGCGCCCACGGCCGGCCCCACCCACACCCCGGTCACCCCGAGCGGCCCCGACAGGGCCGCGGAGACGGCGAGTTGGGCGCCCAGTCCGAGCAGCACGGAGAGCACCAGCGGCCGACCGGCGCCCGCCGCCTGGCGCACCCCGCCGAGGGCGACCACCAGCGCGTACGGGAGCAGGTAGAACGCCGCCATCCGCAGGAAGCCGACGGACTGCCCGGCCACCGCCGGGTCGTCGGTGAACAGCGCGGTCAGCGGGGCGGCGAGCGTCGCGGACAGCACCGCCGCGACGGCGCCGAGGAGCGCGGCGAGGCGTCCGGTGGCGCGGTGCAGCGCGCCCAACTCGTTGGCACGGCCCGCGCCGCAGAGGCGGGCGGCCTCGATCGCGGCAGCTTGCCGGAGCGCGTAGAACGCCATGGTGACGACCAGCAAGGCCCGGTAGCCGATGCCGTACCCGGCCACCGCCGCGACGCCGAAGCCTGCGACCAGGGCGAGTTGGGCCGTGCCGACGGCCATCCGGGCGGTGAAGTCCAGGCCAAACGGCACTCCCGCGCGGACGATCCGGCCAGCCGCCTCGCCGGTTCCCCCGGGGGGTGCGAGCAGCCGCGGCCGCAACCGCAGGGTGACGGCGAGGGCGACCGCCCGCGAGCCGGCCAGGGCCAGCGCGGCGCCCGTCACCCCGAGCGCGGGCACCGGGCCGGCGCCGAGGACGAGCAGCGGGTCGAGGGCGAGCAGCAGCGCGTTCGACAGCAGGGCCATCCGCATCGGGGTGCGGGTGTCGCCCGCGCCCTTGAACAGTTCGTCGGCGACGCGCTGGCCGGAGAACAGGGCGAACGCCGGGAAGGCGACGGTGAAGTAGTCGGCGGCGAGGGCGGCGGCGGCGCCGTCCAGGAAGGCGCCGGCCAGGCGGTCGCGCAGCAGGAAGCCGGGGACTGCGAGCGCGAGGCTGCCCACCGCGCAGAGCCGCCAGGCTGCGCGGGTGGTGCGGGCGGCGTCGTCCCGGTCGCCGGCGCCGAGCGCGCGGGAGAGCCGCACGCTGGTGCCGGAGCCGACCACCAGGACGAGCCCGAGCAGCAGGTTCTCCACGGTGCCGGCCAGGGTGACAGCGGCGACGGCCGCCCCGCCGAGGCCCGCCACCCAGAAGGTGCCGATCACCGAGGCGATCACGTTGGACAGCAGTTCGACGTAGACCGGTCCGGCCAGTGCGGCCAGTCGTCGCGACGGACGCCCGTGCATGCTTCCTCCCCGTTCCGCCACCGCCTGCCGGTGGCTCACCTCGAATAGAGATACCTCGTATCGAGGCACATCGACAAGAGGTAACATGGGGCGCGCCACAGGGCGCACTCCGACGAAAGGGCTTCGACCGTGCTGACCCTCGCGATCCTCGGCTTCCTGTACGACCAGCCGCTGCACGGCTACCAACTCAAGTCCCGGATCACCGGCCTCACCGGCCACGTCCGACCGGTCAGCGACGGCGCGCTCTACCCCGCCATCGCCAGGCTGGAGAAGGCCGGACTGCTGCGCCGCCGCGCCGAGCCGGGCAGCGGGGCCGCGCCGCGCCAGACGCTGGAGCTCACCGAGGAGGGCCGGACCGAACTGCGGCGCCGGCTGGCCGACCCGGAGCAGGCCGAGATCACGGACCAGATCCGCTTCTTCGCACACGCCGCCTTCCTGCACCACCTCGCCGACCCGCCCGCGCAGGCCACCGTGCTCCGGCGCCGGCTGGCGTTCCTGGACGAGCCGAGCAGCTTCTTCTACGACGGCGAGGGCCGCGCGGTCACCGCCGAGCTGGAGCCGAACCCCTTCCGGCGCGGCATGCTGCTGGTCGCCCGGGCCTCTACGGCGGCCGAGCGGGCCTGGCTGGTGGAGACCATCACCGAGCTGGACGGCCGGGTGCACTGACCCGCGAGGCCGGGGACACGACCCGGCGAGCGCGTTCGCACAGCAGCGCGAACGCGCGAAATCGCACGCTTCCGAACCGGCTCCCGGTCGGCCTCCGCGTCGCTATGATGATCGGCCTCACGTCCACGGCATCCCCTCCGCGGCGTGAACCCGCCACCGCGCCCCGCCCGCCCTCCTGGAGGCCGCCGTGCCCACCGCCGAGACCACAGCCACCCGCCCCGCGCCACTGACCCGGGACGACATCCCCGGCTGGTTCTTCCGTCTCGACCGGGCGGCCTTCGGCCACCTGCTGGCGGCCCAGACCACGGCGGGCGCCACCGGCGACATCCTCGAACTCGGCAGCTACCTCGGCCGCAGCGCCGTCCTGCTCGGCGACCACCTCCAGACCGGCGAACGGCTGACCGTCTGCGACCTGTTCGACTCCGAGGCGGGCGACGCGGACAACGCCGCCGAGATGGCGATGTCCTACCGCAAGACCCTCACCCGGAGCGCCTTCGAGGCCAACTACCTCGCCTTCCACGGCGAGTTGCCGGAGATCGTGCAGGCGCCCACCTCGGTGCTGGCCGACGGCCGGATCCCGGCCGGGAGCTGCCGGTTCGTCCACGTCGACGCCTCCCACCTGTACGAGCACGTCGCCGGGGACATCGCGGTGACCAGGGCGGCGCTCGCCGACAACGGCGTCGTGGCGCTGGACGACTACCGCTCGGAGCACACCCCCGGCGTGTCGGCGGCGGTCTGGGAGGCGGTCTTCACCGGCGGCCTGCGGCCGGTGCTGCTCACCCCGATGAAGTTCTACGGCACCTGGGGCGACGCCGCGGCCGTCCGGCAGGTCCTGCTCGCCCGCGACTGGCGGGCCGAGGGCTACACGGTGGACGACGACACCATCGCCGGGGAGCCGGTGCTGCGGCTCAACTACCAGGTCAAGGCCCCCGTCCAGCAGTCCACCTCGCGCCGGCTGGCGCTGGACCTGCTGCCACCGGTCGCCACCCGGGCGACCCGCCGGGTGCTCCGGACGCTGCGCGAGCGCCGCGCCGTCCGCCCCGTTCCGGCGTCCTGACGCACCGGCGCGCCGACGCGCGCCCGCAACTCCCCCCGCCACGGCTACGGCTACGTGCTCATCGCCGAGGTCGCGGGATTCTCCGGCGACCGGGCCGACCGGATCAGGGTGGTGGGGGGGGTGGTGCACCCCCCCCCCCCCGTTTTATTTGTGTGGTATATTAAAATAAAAACCGCCAAACAAATATTTTATAAAAGATAAAAAATTTTACAACGCAA
>NZ_JBHWIO010000024.1:0-10978 GCF_042732075.1 Kitasatospora sp. NPDC059812 | reverse complement strand
ACGGACAGGGCTAGTTGCTACCCGCCTCGGTCGGGGTTGCCCCCGGCGACGGGGCCTACGGGATGAGGGGGGGGGCGTGTATCTACCACGCCACCGCCCTTTTTATATGTCTGGCATATATTCAATTCCACGCCTCACTCGAATGAGTGAATCTCTCTTAAAGATTTGCCCACGGAACGTTAAAGGCCACATAGTGATGGCACCTCAGTCTGGTCTAGGGAAGACCAAGTTCAGGCAAAGCCACCGCGAGTGAGGAGAAGGCCATGTTCCACGGAACCACGGCGTCGGGCCACGGGCAGCGGCTCCGCGAGGAGATCGCGAGCCCGGGAGCCACGCCCCTCATCGGCGTCTACGACATGTACTCGGCCTCCATCGCGGCCGAGCACTACAACGGCATGTTCGTCTCCGGATTCGGCTTCGCCGCCTCCTACTACGGCCTGCCCGACATCGGGTTCATCGCCTGGCCGGACATGGTCGGCTTCGTCGAACGGTTGCGCGGCGCCTTCCCCCAGCACCATCTCCTGGTCGACATCGACGACGGCTACGTCGATCCCGAGGTCGCCTGCCACGTCGTGCGCAGGCTCGAACGCATCGGCGCGTCCGGCGTCATCCTGGAGGACCAGAAACGGCCGCGCCGCTGCGGCCACGCCGACGGCAAACAGGTCCTCCCGCTGGAGGAGTACCTGGAGAAGCTGGACCTCGTCCTCGCCAACCGGACGGACCTCCTGGTGGTCGCCCGCACCGACGCCACCGAGGAGGAGGACATCCTGCGCCGCGCCCGGGCCCTCGCCGCCACCGACGCCGACGTGGTGCTGGTCGACGGGGTGCGCAGCGAGGACTGGATCCGGCGGATCCGGGGGGTCGTCGGCGACAAGCCGCTGCTGTTCAACCAGATCGCCGGCGGCAAGTCCCCCCGGCTGTCGCTCTCCGAGCTGACCGAGCTGGGGGTGGACGTCGCCATCTACAGCACGCCCTGCCTGTTCGCGGCCCACCGGGCGATGGACGAGGCGCTGACCGGACTGAAGGTGGCCGACGGGCGGCTGCCGGCCGGCGCCGGGGAGAGCCGGCAGATCGGCGTGCGGGAGTCCACCGAACTGCTGGAGCGGAACATCGCGCGCTCCCGCCCGTTCGCGGGGGTGACGGCGTGATGGCCGGGCTGCGCGGTCCCGCCCCGCCCCCGGCGGCCGCCGTCCTGCGGGCCACCGCGCTGGGGCTGGCCGGGGCGTGCGGCCTGCTCGCCGGCGCGGCGGCGCCTGCGGCGGCGGGCGGGGGGCTGATCACGCTCGTCGACAACTCCAACGCCGACTCCTGGGTGGAGATCGATCGCACCGCCAACGTCCAGAACGGCAGCGGCTCGGCGGGCAGCGACCACGACGGCGCCGGGTCTCTGGTGGGCGGCCTGCTCGGGTCCGGCCCGGGCGGGGCGGCGATCGGGGGTGGCCGATGACCGACGACACCGCCCGCCGGGGCCGGTGGCGCGGGCTGTGGCCGCGCCGGCTCGACCCGTACCTGGTCGCGCTCGCCGGGGCGGTCGGCCTGGCCGCCCTGTTTCCGGCCACCGGGGGCTCGGCGCGGGTGGCGGCAGTGGCCTGCAACCTGGCGGTGGCGCTGCTGTTCTTCCTCTACGGCGCCCGGCTCTCCGCCCGCGAGACGCTGGCCGGGCTGCGCCACCTGCGGCTGCACGGACTGGTGCTCGCCGCCACCTTCGGCCTCTTCCCGCTGCTCGGGGCGGCCACCGCGCTGCTCACCCCCGTCCCGCTCAGCGGGCAGTTGCAGACCGGGGTGCTGTTCCTCTGCCTGCTCCCGTCGACGGTGCAGTCCTCGGTGGCGCTGACCGGCGCCGCCGGGGGCGACGTCCCGGCGGCGATCTGCTCCGGGACGTACTCCAGCCTGGCCGGGCTGCTGCTGACCCCGCTGCTGGCGGCCTGGCTCCTGGACGTGCACACCGCACTGTCGGCCGAGGGGCTGCTGCGGATCGGGGCCCAGTTGCTCGCGCCGTTCCTGCTCGGGCAGGTGCTGCGGCCGTGGATCGGCGCCTTCCTCACCCGGCACAGACGGGTGCTGACGCCGGTGGACCGGGGCTCGATCCTGCTCGTCGTCTACACCGCGTTCAGCGCGGCGACGGCCCAGGGCAGCTGGGGCCTGGCCACCCCGGGCGCCCTGCTCGGTCTGCTCGCGGTGCTGCTCGCCCTGCTGGCCGCCGCGCTCGCGGTCACCGGGCTCGGGGCACGGCTGCTGGGGCTCGACCGGCCGGCCACCATCGCGGCGGTGCTGTGCGGCTCGCAGAAGAGCCTGGCGAGCGGCCTGCCGATGGCCACCGTGCTCTTCGGGCCCCAGGCCGGGCTGCTGGTGCTGCCGTTGATGGCGTATCACCAGCTCCAGCTGGTGGTCGGCACCGTGCTCGCCGGCCGCTGGGCCCGCGCGCCGGATGCCACGCCCGCCGGGCAGGCCCCGCCCGCCGATCGGGTACCGGCCGCGCTCACGGGGCCGGGCGGGCCGCCCGTTCCCGGGTGAGCCGGCGCCTGGGGCCGCCGTCTGGCCCCGGCGTCTGGGGCCGGACGGCGGCACCCGGCCGCGGTGTCCAGCCGGGCACCGCGGGCGGCAGCCGCTACCCGTTCCCGCAGGTCCGTACCGCGGCGGCGCGCGCGTAGTAGTCGGCGGCGTCGGCGATGAAGCCGTCCTGTTCCGCGAGGCGGCCCGCGCGGTCGAAGTGGTGCCACGCCTCGCCGTTGCGGTCCAGGGTGGACAGGGCCCTCCCGCAGATGTCCAGGAGCATCGCGCGGCGCGCCACGACCTGGTCCTCCGGGGCGAGGTCGAGCGCGCACCGCGCGAGGGTGAGCGCCTTCGCCGGGCGCTCGTTCAGCAGGTGGTACCGGGCCAGGTAGTAGGTCGTGAGCATCTCGGTCTGCGGGCTGCCGGCCCTGCGGGCGAGCTGTGCGGCCCGCTCGTAGCCGAGGCCGGCCAGGTTCGTGTCGCCGAGTGCCTCCCGGGCCTGGGCCAGGTTGGCGGTGGCGATCGCCTCACCCTCGGTGTCGTCGGCGCGCCGGGCCAGGTCGGGTGCGCGCAGCAGGTGCGGCAAGGCCTCCTCGTACCGGCCGTTCTGCCCGAGGACCCAGCCGAGCAGGCTCCTGACGCGGGATTCCGCGTCGGCCTCGGCCAGTTCGACGGCGGAGCCGAGGGCGTGGCCGAGCGGAGCCTCCCAGTCGGCTCCGGGCTGCTGGACGACCAGGGGCCACAGCAGCAGGGCGAGTCGCCACGCCCGGTGGTGGTGCCGGCCGGCGGCGGCCGCCGCGGTGGCGGCGACGAGGTTGCGCCGTTCCCTGGCGTACCAGGCCATGGCCTCCTCCCGGTCGGCGAAGACGGGCGTCGACACCGGCGTCCGGAAGTCCTCCGGGAGCCGGCAGCAGGGTTGGCTGCCCGCCACCGCCGCGCTCGCGGCGGCCAGGGCGGCGTACAGGTAGTGGTCGAGGAGCGGAAGGAGGCGGTCGCCCCCGGGGGCGGGGCCGAGCGAGCGGGCGAACAGCCGGATGAGTCCGTGCAGGGCGTAGCGGTCGTGCCCCCGCTCCTCCACCAGGTTGGCGGCGACGAGACGTTCCAGCACCGCGCGGCTGCCGGCCGGGCTGTCGTCCGCCAGCGCGGCGACCGCCGCCACGTCGATGTCGGGGCCGAAGTGGTGGGCCAGCAGCCGGAGGACGGCGACCGCGTCCGGCGGGAGGTGGTCCACGCTGACGCGCAGGACGGAGGCGAAGTCGATGCCGTCCACCGCGAGGAAGGAGATCCGCCGCTGCCCGTCGCGGAGTTCCTCGACCGCGTCGCCGAGCGAGCGCTCGGGTCGCACCGCCAGCCGGGCCGCCGCCAGTCGCAGGGCCAGCGGCAGCCCGTCGCACAGCCGCACCAGGCGCCCGGCGGCGTCCGGTTCCGCTCCGACCCGGTCCGGGCCGAGGATGCGGGCGAACAGTGCCTCGCCCTCCCCCGGCCCGAGCCGGTCCAGCAGCAGGGGGCGGGCGCAGTCGCCGGCGACCAGGCTCTCCAGCCGGTTGCGGCTGGTGACGACGGTGGCGCAGCCGTGGGCGCCGGGGAGCAGCGGGCGGACCTGGTCGTAGCTCAGCGCGTCGTCGAGGATGACCAGGAGGCGGCGGTTGCGGAGCAGCGAGCGGTAGAGCGCCTCGGCTGCGGCGGTGTTCTGCGGGATGTCGTCGGGCTGGATGCCGAGCGCGCCGAGGAAGTCCCGGATGACGAAGGCGGGGTCGGCGATCGGGGCGGTGTCGATGAAGCCGCCGAGCCGGGCGAAGAGCACGCCGTCCGGGAAGTCCGCCGCGGCCTGTTGGGCCCAGTGGGCCACCAGCGCGCTCTTGCCGATCCCGGCCGGCCCGGTGACCAGGCAGATGGGCGAGTCGTGTGCGGTGTGCCGCACGGCCGCGTCGAGGGCGGCGAGTTCACGCTTGCGCCCGGTGAAGCCGGCCGGTCGGCGGGGCAGCAGGAGCGGTCGCCGCAGGTCGTGCGCGCCCGGCTGTCCCGCATGTCCCGCGCCGCGGTGCGCGTCCGCTGGACGGCGGGTGTCGGCCTGGCGGCGGGTGGCCTCCTGGCGGTGCGCGGCCTGCTGCCCGTGGGGGTCCCCGGGCCGGTGCGTGTCCTCCCGTCGGCGTGCGGCGCGTGGCGGGCTGAGGATCCGGTCGTAGGCCTCGACCATCGCGGGGCCCGGGTCGACGCCCAGTTCGTCACCGAGCAGTCGGGCCGTCCGGTGGTAGAGCTCGATGGCCTCGGCCTGCCGGTTCGTCGCCAGCAGGGCGTCGAGCAGGAGCGCCACCAGGGATTCGCGCAGCGGATGCCGGTCCGCCGGGCCCCGCAGCACCGCGACGGCCTCTTCGGCGCGCCGGCCCGCGGTCAGCGCCTGGCCGAGCTCCTCCACCGCGCCGAGCCGCGCCTCCTCCAGTTCCGCTGCTGCGGCGACGACCGGGGGTGTGCCGCAGAGTCCGGCGAGCGCCGGGCCGCGCCAGAGCGCGAGGGCCTTGCGCAGCGCCGGGATCCCGGCCGGTGCGCCGTCGCCGGTGCGCGCTTCGGCGACGGCGGCGCGGAACCGCTCGCCGTCGATGTGGTCGGACGGCGCCTGGAGGAGGTAGCCGTCACAGGCGGTGGCGATGGTGACCGGGCCCACGGGGTGCAGCAGCCGGCGGAGTTGGGAGACGTGCCCCTGGATCACGGTCTTGGCGTGTCTGGGCGGCTGCTCGCCCCACAGGGCGTCGGTGAGGCGGTCGTTCGTGACCAGCGCGTCGTTGGCGAGGAGGAGCATCGCCAGCAAGGTCCGGCGTTTGGGTGGCCCGATCTCGACAAACTGCCCGTTGCACCGGACTTCCACCGGTCCGAGCAGCCGGAATTCCAACAAGGGTCCCTCCCCACTGCCGATCACCTGCGCAATGGGTAAGGCTACCCTTGTCAGTGGACACTCACGCGCACGCCCCCGGCTGCGGAGGAGCGGTCAGGGGTGCACACGAGAACGGCGTCCACGGTCCGCCGCCCGCCCACTCAGGTGGTGTCGCCCCTGACCGTAACCCGCCCTCGGCTGATGGGCGTCACCGGACGTAGTAGGCGCGGTTGTGGGCGGCGACCGGCGGGGACTGGTAGGTCCAGACCCCGGCGGCCGGGGCGTCGGCGATCAGGTGGGCGAGGTCGCGGGCGGACTCCTCCGCGGGGTTGCCGAGGTCGAGCCGGACACGGTCGGCGGTGCGGTCGTCCAGGGCGTAGTAGCGGTAGGGGTGGTAGACGTTGAGCGGGCCGGCGAGCAGCTTGCCCTCGTCGTCGGTGCCGTAGCCGGTGATCGGGGTGTTGTTGACGGATTCGGCGGTGAGGCCGATCAGGTTCACGTCGAGGGCGAGGAGTTGCTCGTCGTGGCGGCGCAGCCCGTCCTCCCCGAGGGTGGCCCGGCGGCAGGAGACGGACCAGCGCTCGCGCACGGCGGGGGCGTTGAGCGAGGGCAGCGCGGTCTCGAACCAGCCGGGGTGCTTGGGCTCGGCGTACAGGCGGCGCCCGGCGTCGATGGCGAGCGGGTTGTCGCACAGGACGTGCAGGCGGGCGATGCCGAGAAGCTTGGTCTGGTCGTAACCCCGGGCGTACTGGCCGTAGTTGAGGACCGGGAGGCGGTCTCCGGCGAACACCGGGTGGGCGACCAGGTTGATCTCCAGCTCCTCGGTGATGCCACCGCCGTTCGGGTACTGGGCGAAGTACAGCTGGTAGTTGAGGGACACGCAGGCCCCGCCGTCGAACACGGCGGCGGTCAGGCCGGGGTGGCGCTTGCCGAGCAGTTCGCGCGCCCGCTCGGGCTCGACCAGGTAGTCGACGCCGATGTTGTGCAGCGCGCCGTAGTGGAAGGGCAGGTGGTACGGCTCCGGTACGGGCGGGAGCGGCAGGCCGGTCATGGTGTCTCCGGAAGGGCGGGCGAACGGGTGGCGGGCGAAGGAGCGACGGACGAAGGGGTACCGGCGACGGACACCGGGTGGTGCAGGTCCAGCAGGTCCTGGTGGATCCGGTCGGCGCTGCGCAGGGCGAGGGCGGCCATGGTGAGCGAGGGGTTGGAGGTGCCGAGCGAGGGCATCGAGCCGCACCCGACGGCGTACAGGTTGGGGTGGTCCCAGCAGCGCTGCCAGTGGTCGACGACGGAGGTGGCGGGCGAGTCGCCCATGACGTGGGTGCCGCCGGCGTGGCCCGCGCCCCGGTACCCGTAGGCGGTTCCCAGGTGTTCGAGGCGGCCCGGCCACTGCGGACCGGCCGGGTAGGCGGTGTGGTCCTCGGCGCCGAGCAGGGCGAACAGCTGGTCGGAGACGGCCCGGGCCGAGACCATGCCCGCGCGGACGTACTCGTCGAGGTCGTAGCGGACGGCCGGGCCGGGGAGGCCGAGCGGATCGCGCCGGTCCGGGTCGAGGGTGACCCGGTTGGCCGGGTCGGCGGGCTGCTCCAGTTCGAACTGGAGCGAGAACTGACGGCCGAGCCGGTCGCCGAGGCGTGCCCGCAGCTCCTTGCCGCGCAGCCCGGCGGCCAGCAGTGCGGCCGTCTCCGCCTCGGGGGAGCCACCGGCCCAGGACCAGCCCCAGTTGCCGATCTCGATCCGGAACGGGGCCCGGCGGGCGCGGGCCGGGCCGAAGCGGAAGGCCTCCAGGCCGCTGGTGGAGCCGGGCCCCCGGTAGGGGCCGACCTGGCCGGGCATGAGCCCCCAGGTGAGCAGCGCCGGGTGGTCCATCAGGTTGCGGCCCACCTGGTCGCTGCGGTTGGCCAGGCCGGACAGGAGCAGCAGCCGGGCGTTCTCGACGGCGTGCGCGGCGAGGACGACCAGGTCCGCGTCCACCCGGTGGGCCGCGCCGCCGGCCAGGTACTCCACCCCGGTGGCGCGCCCGGTCACCGGGTCGGCGAGCACCTTGGCCACCACGGCCCCGGTGCGCAGTTCGACGCAGGGCGCCCAGCGGGCCTGGGTGCGCAGCGGCGTGTACTTGGCGCCGGTCGGGCAGACCGGGACGCAGCTGGCGCTGCCCGCGCAGGGCGGGCCGAAGCTGTCGCCGGGCCGGGTGGGCAGGCCGTTGCGGGCGTGCGGGGTGCCGGTGACGGCGAGCCGGGCGGGGCCGGGCATGGCGGGGTCGCGGACGGTCCGGCCGTCGAGGGCGTGGGCGAGCCGGCGGTCGAGGTGGCTGGCCGGGATGGCCCGCATGGGGAAGGCGTAGTCGTCCGGGATCGGCAGTCCGACGGCGCGGCGCTGCTCCCCGGCGTCGGCGGCGACGCCGAGTTCGTGTTCGGCGGCGCGGTAGTACGGCTCCAGGTCGTGGTAGCCGATCGGCCAGTTGCGGCCGCGGCCGAGGTCGCCGGTGCGGAAGTCCTCGGGGTGCATGCGGGGGGTGAGGCCGGTCCAGAGCAGTCCGGTGCCGCCGTTGGCGCGCAGGTAGCCGCTGGCGTAGGGCAGCGGGCCGTCCTGCCGGAGGTGTCCGGTGGCGGTGAAGCCGCCGCCGGGGAGCCCGGTGAGGTCGGTGACGTCGAGGGACGGGGCGTCGGGGTGGTGCGGGTAGGGCGAGGTGGGCGGGCCGCCGCCGGCCGCGCGGAAGGCGGCGGCGGTCTCGGGCCCGGAGGGCGCGGCCCGGCCGGCTTCGAGGACGAGGACCCGCCGGCCCTGCGCGCCGAGGCGGTGGGCGACCAGCGTTCCGGCGAAGCCGGCGCCGACCACGACGACGTCCCAGCGGGCGGTCACCGTTCCTCGCCCCCTCGGGGTGCCTCGGCCCAGCTGCCGTGGCCGGGTGCGGCGGCGCCGGGCGGGTCGGCGCGGAAGGTCCGCCAGGCCAGGCCCTGGTCGTAGGCGCGGGCGGAGCTGGGGGTCTCGCCCGGCCAGGCGCCGACGTACCAGAGGTGGACCAGGGCGTGGTCGTCGCGGACCCGGTGGGCCAGGGCGGTGCGGTGGTGCTCGTGCGCCATGCCGGTGGCGCGCAGCTCGGGCTCGTCGAAGCCGGTCAGTTCGGCGCAGACGCGCAGGAACTCGTCGAAGTCGGCGAGGTCGTCGGACGCCCCGAACTCGGCGAGGCAGTCAACGGCAGGACGGTCGTCTGGCACGGACAAGCGGGCACCCCCACGGTCGTCGACGGTGGCCAAGACATGACAGACCGTGGGGTGGGTGAAGTCGGCGGCCCGTCACGGTCTGCCAGCGCGATCCTGCCGCCCGCCGTCGCCACCGGGAACCCGTTGCCCGAATGTGCCCGGTCTTGGCCGTCTCCTGCCCGATCGGCCGCCCACCGCGTTCGGTCGGCGGCTGTTTCCGGTCGGGGAACGGGGGCGGGCGAGGGCACGGCGAGGTGTCCGACGGGGGCAGGCGAAGGTCCGGCGAGGGGGCCGACGGAGGTCAGCCGAGGGCGCGGACGGCCGCCAGGACGTCGAGGCCCAGCTCCGGATCCGCATCCTCCGGCAGGCTGACGGACAGCCGGTCGACCAGGCCCGCGTACCGCCGGGTCAGCTCGCGGGCGACGTCCTCGACCGGACCGGACACCGCGAAGGTGTCGAACACCTCGTCGTCGATCAGCGCGGCCATCTCCGCCCAGCGGCCGCGCACCGAGTGGGTGTGCAGTTCCTCCTGGAGCCCCTCCCACCCGTGCTGGGCCAGCACCGGGCGGTAAGCCGGGGTGGAGGCGTAGAACGCCAGCCGCTCCCGCACCCCGGCCCGGTTGGCCGCCAGTTCCTCCTCCGTCCGGCCGGTGGCGGTCAGCACACTGCCGGCGACCTCGAACGGCCGCGCCGTCCACGGGGCGCCCTCGGCCTCGGCCTGCGCCCGGGCCCCGGTCAGACCGGGCAGCACCTGCTCGGCCAGGTAGGCGGGCGACGAGAACGGGTGGCTGAGGAACCCGTCGGCCACCGCCCCGGCCGTACGGGTCATCAGCGGCCCGACGCCGGCCAGCAGGATCCTCGGCACCCCGGCGGGGACGGGGTCGGGCGAGAAGACCGGCGTCATCATCGTGTGGGTGTAGAACTCGCCCCGGAAGCGCAGCCGTTCGCCGGTCTGCCAGCTGTGCCAGATCGCCCGCACCGCGTGCACGTACTCGCGCATCCGCGCGGCCGGCCGGTCCCAGGGCATCCCGAAACGCTTCTCGATGTGCGGCTTGACCTGCGAGCCCAGCCCGATGACGGCCCGTCCGCCGGAGGCCGCGTGCAGCCCCCAGGCCTGGTAGGCGAGCGTCATCGGGGTGCGGGCGAAGGCCACCGCGATGCCGGTGGCCAGCTCGATCCGCTCGGTCCGGTCGGCGGCGCGGGCCAGCTGGAGGAACGGGTCGTACGCGGTCTCGGCGACCACCAGGCGGTCCATGCCCCGGCGTTCGGCCCGCTCGGCGGCGTCGAGGATCCCCGCCGGGTGCCCGGAGGCGGTGGCGTCGAGACGGAAGGCGGGGGGTCGGTGCATGGCGGTGCTCCTGGGCGCGGGCTGCGGCGGTACCCGGGTAGCCTCCCACGCCGCCGCCCGGGCCCACCTCCGCAGCCTGCCCTCAGCGTTTGAAGAACTCCACCTCGGCCAGCGCGATGGGGATTCCGGGCCCCGTCCCGGCGGCGGCGCGGACGACCATCGTCACCTTCACGACGTCGCTGACGCCGGTCAGCACCGTCTGCGGGCCCGGCTTGTCGTTCAGCGTCACCTTCTGCTCGTGCACCTTGCCGTCCGAGGTCGTCATCCGCAGGTCCAGGGCGGTGGGCCGGGCCTGCTGCTGGAACTGCTGCGGCTCGGTGGAGGAGCCGGTGTGGATGATGACGTCCACCAGCCGGAACGGGCGGGCGAAGGGGAAGCTGATCGAGTCCCCGACGTTCGGCGCCCCCCAGTAGGTGTTGCTCAGCCCGTCGACGGTCAGCTTCGCGGGATGGCCCTCGACCTCCGCGCTCGCCGCCGCCCCCGTGGGGGAGATCGCCGAGGCGTCGCGGAGCTTGTCCAGCACGTCCTCGTAGATGTTCCGCCCCGCCGGGTAGAACAGAACCCCCGCGACCACCAGCGCCGCCAGCACGAGCAGCGCGATCATCCGGCGCAGGGTGCGGCCGGAACCGCCGATGCGCACACGGCGCCGGAACGGCCAGCGGGTGCGCCACCACGGCAGGGCCGCCACGAGTTCGGTGGGGGTCAGCGGCTCCGCGCACCGCCGGCAGAACTTCCGGTCGGGCCGGTTGGGCGTGCCGCACCGGGGGCAGGGTGGGCCGACCTGGGCCTCGTCGGCCGCGGCCGGGCGGACGATCGGGCGGGGCGCGACGGGCTTGGCGGGCTGCACCGCCACCGGGTCCGCCGCCGCCGGCGGCCGGGCGGCCGTGGGCTGCGGCGGCACCGCACCGGGGCGGACCGGCGGCACCTCGGAGGCGGGTGCGGGCTTGGGCGTGGCTGCGGGCGCAGCAGCGGGCGCGGCGGCGGACGGCCTCGCCGGCTCGGCGGGCCGGGCGGCTGGCGGTTCGGCGGGCGCCGCGGACGGCCGCACGGGCGGGTGCGCGCCGG
>NZ_JBHWIO010000023.1:99509-100553 GCF_042732075.1 Kitasatospora sp. NPDC059812 | reverse complement strand
GGAAGCTAAGCCTTACAGCGCCGATGGTACTGCAGGGGGGACCCTGTGGGAGAGTAGGACGCCGCCGAACAATTATTCCGAAAAGACCCCCTCCCGTCCGGGAGGGGGTCTTTTTGCGTTAACCTCTGCCGACACACGAACCAGAGTTTGTCGGAGAGGCGCGATCCGTTGCAGAACCTGACCCTTACCTGGCAGTCCGCCGGGGGCGCCGCGGTCGCTCTCTACGGCGGGGCGTACGCCGCCGCCAGGGTCCGGAAGCCGTCCCTGTCGGCGCTGCTGCGGGAGGCTGGCACGCTGCTGGCGCTGTTCGCGCTCTGGCAGCTGGTGGGCCACCTCTCGGTGATGAGCGGAGACCACGCGCTGGACCGGGCGGATTGGATCCACCGCACCGAGTCGGCGATCGGTCTACCGGACGAGGCGTCCTGGCAGGCGGCCGTCACGCCGTACCCGGTGCTGGTGAGGCTCGCGAACTACTACTACGCGGCGATGCACTTCGCGGTGATGCTGGCGGTGCTGCTCTGGGTGTTCGTGCGGCACCGGGAGCGGTATGCGTGGGTGCGGAACACGGTGGTGATCACCACGGCGGTCTGTCTGCTGGTGCAGTTCATCCCGGTGGCGCCGCCCCGGATGCTGCCGCAGCACGGGTTCGTCGACGTGGCCGCCGAGTACGGGCAGTCGGTGTACGGGGGCGCGATGGGCGGTGTGGTGGTGGCCGACCAGCTGTCGGCGATGCCGTCGGTGCACGTCGCGTGGTGCGTGCTGGCGGCGGTCGCGGTGGTGCGGGTCTCGCGGAGTCCGCTGCGGTGGGTGATGGTGCTGCACCCGGTGCTGACCGTCGCGGTGGTCGTGGTGACCGCGAACCACTTCTGGGCGGACGGCATCGTCGCCGTCGTGATCCTGCTGCTCGCGTACGCCGCCCAGGCCTTGGTGGCACGTCGCCGGGGGGGGGGGGGCCGCCGCCCCGGGGGGGGGCCCCCCCGCCCCCCCGCGGGGCCCCCCCCCCCGGGGCGGTGTGACCCCAGGGGGGACACCCCCCCCCGCCCC
>NZ_JBHWIO010000023.1:58649-99499 GCF_042732075.1 Kitasatospora sp. NPDC059812 | reverse complement strand
TGTGGGGGTGGGTGTGGGTGGCGTCCTGGGGGGGGGTGTGTTGTGGGGGGGGGGGGGTGGCGTGTGCTCTGGGGGCGCGCCCCCCCCCCCCCCGGTACGCCGCGGCGGATCAGCCGCAGCGGGTCATTTGACCGGCAGGGCGATCCTGCCCCAGGAGCCGTTGCTGAGCGCGGAGGTGGCCCAGTACCAGGCGGTGAGCCCGGAGACGGCCGCGACCCAGCCGGCGAACTTGGCGAGGCCGCTGTAGCCGCCGAAGACGGCGATGGCGTTCAGCAGCAGGGACAGCGTGAGCAGGCCGTAGACGGCGCGGCTGAACAGGCCCGCGCCCCAGCTGGCGGCGGTCAGGGTGAGGGCGAGCAGGGCCCAGAGCAGGAGGAACAGGCCGGCGGCGTTCTTGCCCGCCCCGCCGGCCGTCGACCAGGTCGCCCAGAAGGCGCCGAGGCTGGTGAAGGCCGTTCCGGTGAAGCCCTCGCCGCCGCGGAGCTGCCACAGGCCCGCGATGAAGAGGGTGACTCCGCCGACCAGATGGGCGAGGTGTGCCGCGTCCCCGACCCCGGTGCCGCTGAAGACGCCGGTGGAGAGCAGGCCGTAGGCGAGCAGTGTGAGGCCGAGTGCGAGGTAGCCGAGGTTACCCGCGTCGGCTCCGGTGGAGCGGGCGTTCGTTGCCCCGGTAGCTTCGTTGCTCACCGGAGGCTCCTTTCACTTTGGGCGCGCGCAGGGCGCAGTCAACGCAGTGGTGTGGTCCGATGAGGTGGATGCGCGCGACCGCGCCGAGGGCGCACGGCTGGAGCGTGCGCGGGCTGCGGTCAGAAGTGATGGGTCGGCGGGAGAGCCGCCGGTCCTGTCCCCGCCGGGGGATTCCCCGGTGAGATCGGTGTACCCGGACGTACTCGCTTGTACCCTTGTGAATATAACAATTTGTGACGATGTCAGCTGTGGAACGCTCAGGGCCGACCGGGGAGCCAGGGGCTGACCGAGAGGCGGTGTCGGCTCACGAGGCGCGCTGGGTCGGCACCCGCAGGGTCAGGATGGCCATGTCGTCGGACGGCGGTTCCGGGGCGAAGCGCTCGACGGCGCGCTGCACCCGCATCGCGACCGCCCCGGCGGTCAGGCCGGTACAGCCCGTGAGCACCTCGGCGAGGCCGTCGTCGCCCAGCATCCGGCTGCCCTCGCGGCGTTCGGTGACGCCGTCGGTGACGCACAGCAGGACCTCACCGGGGGAGAGCACCAGGCGCTCGGCGGTGAGGTCGAGGTCCTCCATGACGCCGAGCAGCGGCTGCGGGGTGGCGGCCCGGTCGACCTGGCCGTCGGTGCTCAGCCGGAGCGGCAGCGGGTGGCCGGCGCAGACCAGGGACAGTTCGATGCTGCCGTCCGGGCGGGGCGTCAGTTCGCCGTAGAGCAGGGTGAGGAAGCGGCTGCGCGAACCCTCGTCCAGGATGGCCGCGTTGAGGCGGCGGAGCACCTGCGGTGCGTCCAGGCCCTCGCGGGCGAGCAGGCGCAGCGAGTGCCGGGCGAGGCCGGTGACCGAGGCGGCCTCGGGGCCGGTGCCGCAGACGTCGCCGATGGCGAAGCCGTAGGTGCCCTCGCGGATGGTGAACAGGTCGTAGAAGTCGCCGCCGACCTCGTTGCCCTCGCCGGCGGCCTGGTAGTAGACGTCGACCTCGACGCCCGGGATCTCGGGCAGGTCCGGCGGCAGCAGGCTGCGTTGCAGGGCCTGGCTGGTGGCGGTGCGCTCGGAGTAGAGGCGGGAGTTGTCGAGCGCGAGGGCGGCCCGGCGGGAGAGGTCCTCGGCGAGTTCGAGGATCTCCTGGCGGAACCGGACGCCGGCCGGGACGCCGAGCGCGAGCAGGCCGATGACCCGGTTGCGGGCGGTCAGCGGCAGGACGACGGTCTCGCCGAGCAGTCCGGCGAGTTCGGGGCTGTCGGTGAGGCCGCCGGCGGCGGCGGTCTCGGCGGGCGCCGACCAGAAGCGGACGCCGTGGGTCGGGCCGGCGTCGGGGGCCGGGGTCTTGTCGAGCAGGTCGCGCAGCGGGTCGATCCGGTCCTCGTCCTCGTGCAGGACGAAGGCGAGGCCGGCCGCGGCGCCGTGGTCGCCCTTGGTGTAGACGGCGCACCAGGAGGCGAGGGTGGGGACGGCCATCTGGGCCATCAGGGCGAGGGTCTGCTCGTGTTCGAGGGTGCCGGCGAGCAGGTCGGAGGCCTCGACGAGGAAGGACAGCGAGCCCCGGCGGAGTCGTTCGAGCTCGGTCAGCCGGGTGCTCTCGACGGCGAGGGCGACCCGGTCGGCGGCGAACTGCAGCCGCAGGGCGTCCTCGTTGTCGTAGCGGCCGGGTGCGGCGGTGGCGATGCCGAGTGAGCCGATCAGCCGGCCCTCGACCTTGAGCGGGACGGTGACCAGGGAGCGCATGCCGCTGCCGGTGAGCAGGGGCAGGCCGGTCGGGCGGGAGGTGAGGTCCTCGTGGACGGAGGGCAGCCGGGCGGAGTCGTAGCGGCTGCCGGTGTCGACCGGGAAGCGGGTGTGCCGGCGGTGTCCGGAGGTGAAGCCGGTGGCGGCGCGGACCTCGAACTCGGTCTCGTCGTCGGTGGTCAGCAGCAGGTACGCGGCGTCGGCGTCGAGCAGGTCGCGGGCGCGTTCGACGGTGCGCTGGAGCAGGGTGTCGAGGTCGTCGGTGGCGACCGGGCCGGCCAGCAGGTCGAGCCGGGGGCCGGTCGGGTCGGAGCGCTCGCCGGGCAGGGCGCGGGCGGGGGAGCGGAGCACCGCGCGGTCGGGTTCGAGGACGAGCAGGCAGAGGGTGGAGGGGACGCCCTCGGTGTCGCGTACGCGGACCTGGACGCCGTACACCTCGACCTCGTGGCCGTCCGCGCGGCGGACGCCGTAGCCGCCCTCCCAGCGGGCCAGCCGCAGGGTGTCGGCGAGGCCGAGGCCGCGGCCGGCGGACTGCGGCCAGACGGCGAGGTCGGCCCAGGGGCGGCCGAGGACGGTCGTGGCGGGGTACTGGAAGAGCGCCTCGGCGTCCGGGTTCCAGGCGAGGACGCGGCCGTCCTCGTCGAGCTGGACGACGGCGACGTGCACCGGGCCGGGGCCGCTGGGCAGGTCGCTGCCGGGGGTCGCGGGGACGGCGTAGCGGGTGCCGGCCACGGGGGCGGGCAGGGTGAGCCGGAACCAGACGGTCTTGCGCCCGGCCGCGTACTCGACGCCCCAGCGCTCGGCGAGGGCGGAGCACATCAGCAGGCCGCGGCCGCCCTCGCCGTCGGGGTCGGCGTAGCGGTCGGAGGCGGTGACGGGGCCGTCGCCGAGGGAGGGCAGGCCGCGTTCGGGGTGGTGGTCGGTGACTTCGATCCGGACGGTGCCCTCCTCCCGCAGGCAGCACACCTCGGCGGCGGTGCCGGCGTGGACGACGGCGTTGGTGACCAGTTCGCTGACCAGGACGACGGCGTCGTCGACGACCTCGGGCAGACCCCAGCCGAGCAGCGCGTCCCGTACGAAGCCCCGGGCGGCGGCTGCGGACCGGCCGTCGGGGTCGAAGGTGGCGGCTGCGCGCGCGGTGACCACGTTGCCACTTCTCCTCTGCTGCTCTGGCCTTGACTGTCCGGGGCGTGGCGCCGACTCCCGGTGCGTGCCGCCGGGGTGGCGGCGCTGGGTCGGGTCATGGCCCGGTGCAGCGCTCCACCCTACTTTCCGCTTGGTTCCCCGTGGGGACGGGGCGTTGAAACAGGCACCTGAGAGTGATTCTGCCCACCTGTTTCGGACGGTCGGCTACCAACCGGGCGCAACCGGCCGTATACCCGGCGCCGGTGCTGCCAGACTGGGGGGTCCGCGACGGCCGGTCGGAGCAGTACGGTCGATGCGGGTGCCGGTGTGCCGTGTGGGGCGCCGGTACGCAGCCCGACCGGGCCGGTGCCCCGGTGCGTGCCGTACCGGCACGGACGGTCACCGGAAAGTTCACGATGTGGGAGGGGCCCGTTGAGTTCGGCCACCAAGGACGCAACCGGTACGACGCCGCCCGTTCCGCGCGGTGGGCGGTCCGGGACCGCGCCGCGGAACGCGGCCGGCCGGCGAGTGAGCCACAACCGGGGGGCGGAGCCGGCCGAACTGCGGAAGCTGCTGGCCGCGCTGACCGCGATGCGGGACGGCAACTTCCGCCGCCGGCTGACGGTTCCGGGGGACGGTCCGCTGGCGGAGATCGCCGCGGTGTTCAACGAGGTCGCCGAGCGCAATCAGCACCTGACCGGGGAACTGGCCCGGGTGCGGCGGGCGGTGGGCCGCGAGGGCCGGCTGAACGAGCGGCTGGAGACCGGCGCGGGCGAGGGCGCCTGGATGGCGGCCGTCGACAACTGCAACGCGCTGATCGACGATCTGGCCCGTCCGATGGCCGAGGTGGGCCGGGTGCTCTCCTCGATCGCCGAGGGCGACCTGGACCAGAAGATGGAGCTGCGCTCGCTGCACAGCAACGGGGTGAGCCACCCGCTGCGCGGCGAGTACCTGAAGATCGGCCGGACCGTCAACGGGCTGGTGGACCAGCTCTCGGAGTTCACCGACGAGGTGACCCGGGTGGCCCGCGAGGTGGGCACCGAGGGCAAGCTGGGCGGCCAGGCCAAGGTCCGCAGTGTGTCCGGCAGTTGGAAGGACCTGGCGGATTCGGTCAACACCATGGCCGGCCGGCTGACCGCGCAGGTGCGCAACATCGCCCAGGTGACCACCGCGGTGGCCAAGGGCGACCTGTCCCGCAAGGTCACCGTCGAGGTGGCCGGCGAGATGCTGGAGCTGAAGAACACCGTCAACACGATGGTGGACCAGCTGAACGGGTTCGCCGCCCAGGTCACCGGGGTGGCCAGGGACGTGGGCACCGAGGGCCGGCTCGGCGGTCAGGCGCAGGTGCCGGGCGTGGCCGGGGTCTGGCGGGACCTGACGGACTCGGTGAACTTCATGGCCGACAACCTGACCGGCCAGGTGCGCAACATCGCCCAGGTGACCACGGCGGTGGCGCGCGGGGACCTCTCGCAGAAGATCGAGGTGGACGCGCGCGGCGAGATGTTGGAGCTGAAGAACACCATCAACACGATGGTCGACCAGCTCTCCGGCTTCGCCGAACAGGTGACCAGGGTGGCCCGCCAGGTGGGCACCGAGGGGCGGCTCGGCGGTCAGGCGCAGGTGCCCGGGGCGGCCGGGGTGTGGCGCGACCTGACCGACAACGTCAACTTCATGGCGAACAACCTCACCGATCAGGTGCGCAACATCGCGCAGGTGACGACCGCGGTCGCCAAGGGCGACCTGTCGCAGAAGATCCAGGTGGACGCGCGCGGGGAGATCCTGGAGCTGAAGAACACCATCAACACGATGGTGGACCAGCTGGGCGCCTTCGCCGACGAGGTCACCAGGGTGGCCCGGGACGTCGGCACCGAGGGCATCCTCGGCGGTCAGGCGAGCGTGCCCGGGGTGTCCGGGACGTGGAAGGACCTGACCAACAGCGTCAACCTGATGGCCAACAACCTGACCAGCCAGGTCCGCAACATCGCCGAGGTGACCACGGCGGTGGCGCGCGGCGACGTGTCGAAGAAGATCACCGTCGACGCCCGGGGCGAGATCCTGGAGCTGGTGACGACCGTCAACACCATGGTCGACCAGCTGTCGGCGTTCGCCGACGAGGTGACCCGGGTCGCCCGCGAGGTGGGCACCGAGGGGATCCTGGGCGGCCAGGCGCGGGTGCGCGGGGTGTCGGGGATCTGGAAGGACCTGACCGACAACGTCAACTTCATGGCGTCCAACCTGACCGGGCAGGTCCGCAACATCGCCGAGGTCGCCACCGCGGTGGCCCGCGGCGACCTGTCCAAGAAGATCACCATCGAGGCGCAGGGCGAGGTCGCCGCCCTCGCCGGGACCTTGAACACCATGGTCGACCAGCTCTCCTCCTTCGCGGTGGAGGTGACCAGGGTGGCCCGCGAGGTCGGCACCGACGGCACCCTGGGCGGTCAGGCGAGCGTGCCGGGCGTGGCCGGCATCTGGAAGGACCTGACCGACAACGTCAACCTGATGGCCAACAACCTCACCGGCCAGGTCCGCAACATCGCGCTGGTGATCACGGCGGTGGCCCGCGGCGACCTCTCGCAGAAGATCGACGTCGACGCGCGCGGCGAGATCCTCCAGCTCAAGACCAGCATCAACACCATGGTCGACCAGCTGTCGGCGTTCGCCGACGAGGTCACCCGGGTCGCCCGCGAGGTGGGCACCGACGGGCGGCTCGGCGGCCAGGCCCGGGTGCCCGGCGTGGACGGCACCTGGCAGGACCTCACCGAATCGGTGAACGAACTGGCCAACAACCTGACCCGGCAGGTGCGCGCGATCGCCCAGGTCGCCACCGCCGTGACCAGGGGCGACCTGAGCCTGCGGATCGACGTGGACGCCGCGGGGGAGCTCGACGAGCTCAAGGACAACATCAACCAGATGATCGCCAACCTGCGCGAGACCACCCGCACCAACCAGGAGCAGGACTGGCTCAAGACCAACCTGGCCCGGATCTCCGGCCTGCTCCAGGGCCGCCGGGACCTGGAGGCCGTCGCCTCGCTGATCATGACCGAGCTGACCCCGGTGGTCTCCGCCCAGCACGGCGCCTTCTTCCTCGCCCAGCCGGCCGGCCGCACCGCCGAGCTGATCACCGAGGACGACGACGAGAACGACACCGTCCTGCGGCTGATCGGCAGTTACGGCTACCAGCGGCGCGCGATGCCGACCACCTTCCGGCCCGGCGAGTCGCTGATCGGGCAGGCCGCGGTGGAGAAGCGGGCGATCATCCTCAAGGAGGCGCCGCCCGGATACCTCAAGATCGCCTCCGGCCTCGGCGAGGCCTCGCCGGCCCACATCGTGGTGCTGCCGGTGCTGTTCGAGGGCCGGCTGCTGGGCGTGATCGAGCTGGCCACCTTCAGCTCCTTCACCACCGTCGCGCTGGACTTCCTCAACCAGATCGCCGACCTGATCGGCGTCACCGTCAACACCATCAGCGTCAACACCAAGACCGAGGGCCTGCTGCTGGAGTCCCAGCGGCTCACCGCCGAACTCTCGATGCGATCCGCCGAGTTGGAGGCGCGCCAGGAGGAACTGGAGCGCACCAACGAGGAGTTGCAGGAGAAGGCCGAGCAACTCGCCCAGCAGAACCGCGACATCGAGATCAAGAACAGCGAGATCGAGGAGGCCCGGCAGGTCCTGGAGGAGCGCGCCGAGCAGCTCGCCCTGGCCTCCCGGTACAAGAGCGAGTTCCTTGCCAACATGTCGCACGAGCTGCGCACCCCGCTCAACTCGCTGCTGATCCTGGCCAAGCTGCTCTCCGACAACAACGAGGGCAACCTCTCGCCCAAGCAGGTCGAGTTCGCCGACACCATCCACGGCGCCGGCTCCGACCTGCTCCAGCTGATCAACGACATCCTCGACCTCTCCAAGGTCGAGGCCGGCAAGATGGACGTCCGCCCGGCCCGGATCGCCCTCGTCCAGCTGGTCGACTACGTCGAGGCCACCTTCCAGCCGGTCGCGCTGGACAAGAACCTGGACTTCGCCGTCCGGGTCTCGCCCGCCCTGCCGGTCACCCTGCACACCGACGAGCAGCGGCTCCAGCAGGTGCTGCGCAACCTGATCTCCAACGCCGTCAAGTTCACCGACGCCGGCGCGGTCGACTTCTCGATCTCCCCGGCCGGCGCGGAGGTCCCGCAGCACGTGCGCGAGCGGCTGCTGGAGTCCGGCTCGATCAAGGACCCGGACGACGAGCTGATCGCCTTCGCGGTCTCCGACACCGGCATCGGCATCCCCGGCAACAAGCTGCGGGAGATCTTCGAGGCGTTCAAGCAGGCCGACGGCACCACCAGCCGCAAGTACGGCGGCACCGGGCTCGGCCTGTCGATCAGCCGCGAGATCGCGCGGCTGCTGGGCGGCGAGATCCACGCCGAGAGCGAGCTGGGCAAGGGCTCCACGTTCACGCTCTACCTGCCGCTGCGCACCGAGGCCCCGGGCGCGACCCAGGTCGAGCGCCCGGTCGTGTCGAGCGTCCCGACGCTGCGCGCCTCCGTCGGCGTGACCCCGATCGGGGTGCCCGTGCCGGTCGGCGAGAACCCGGCCGACCACTGGGCCCAGGAGGTCCGCGAGCTGGCCGAGGAGCGCCGCCGCGGCGCGGTGGAGCGACGGCGCAGCGCCGCCCTGGACGCCGCCGCCGGGGCCCGCCCGGTGGAGCCCGCCCCGCCCCGCCCCAGCCGCAGCGACGTGCGCTTCGACGGCCAGCAGGTGCTGATCGTGGACGACGACGTCCGCAACGTGTTCGCCCTCACCAGCGTGCTGGAGCAGCACGGCCTGACCGTCCTGTACGCCGAGAACGGGCGCGAGGGCATCGAGATGCTGGAGCAGCACGAGAACGTGGCGCTGGTCCTGATGGACATCATGATGCCGGAGATGGACGGCTACGCGACCACCGAGGCGATCCGCCGGATGCCCCAGTTCGCGGGCCTGCCGATCATCGCGCTGACCGCGAAGGCGATGAAGGGCGACCGGGAGAAGTCGCTGGAGGCGGGCGCCACCGACCACATCACCAAGCCGGTGGAGACCGACCACCTGCTGGCGGTGATGCGCGAGTGGCTGCGGGCGGACCGCGCGTAGCGCCAGGGGAGGGCGCGAACTCCGGGGCGGGCTCCGGGGTTCGCGCCGTCCGGTGGGCCGGTTTGCTGGCGGTCGGGCCCGGGAACCCGGTAGGGTCACCGATCGTTGCGAACAGTGACCGGACGGCGACACGCTGCTGAGCGTGCGCCGGAGCACTGGCCGCGCGCCGCTCCGGATCGGGTCACGACGGAGCGATGTGCCGGGCGAGGGGGTGCGGCTAGCATGACCGGGGTAGCGGTGGGCAGGACGCGAGTGCCATCACCGGGCGGCAGGCAGGCGACAGGAGGGCGAGCCCTGATGCAGAAGGCGAAGATCCTCCTGGTCGACGACCGACCGGAGAACCTGCTGGCGCTGGAGGCGATCCTCTCCGCGCTGGACCAGACGCTGGTGCGCGCCGTCTCCGGCGAGGAGGCGCTCAAGGCGCTGCTCACCGACGACTTCGCGGTGATCCTGCTGGACGTCCAGATGCCCGGGATGGACGGCTTCGAGACGGCCGCCCACATCAAGCGCCGCGAGCGCACCCGGGACATCCCGATCATCTTCCTGACCGCGATCAACCACGGCCCGCACCACACCTTCCGCGGCTACGCGGCCGGGGCCGTGGACTACATCTCCAAGCCCTTCGACCCGTGGGTGCTGCGCGCCAAGGTCTCGGTCTTCGTCGACCTGTACGTGAAGAACTGCCAGCTGAAGGAGCAGGCCGCGCTGCTGCGGCTGCAACTGGAGGCGGGCGGCGGCGAGCCGCCCCTGGGCGGGGCGCTGCTGGGCGAGCTGTCCGCGCGGCTGGCGGCGGTCGAGGAGCAGGCGGAGGCGCTGGGCAAGCAGCTGGACGGCGTCGAGGACGCCGGGGTGGCGGCCACCGCGGCGCACCTGGAGCGCAAGCTGGCGGGGCTGCGCCGGGCCCTGGACGCGCTCCGGCCGGGAACCGCGTAACCGGTCGGCGGGGTTCACTCCTGCGGGTGAATTTCTGGCGCGGCCGGGTGAAACCGGGTCAGCGTGACGGTGTGTCTGCGACACGTCCCTGAGCCCCGGCTCGGGCACATGTGCACTGGTGGCCCACCCCGGTAGGCTGCTGACCCATGGCCACTCGTACGCCCGGAAGCGCGGCACGCAACCCGAGTCCGGGACCGTCCAAGAAGGCCGCGGCGAAGGCCCCGGGCAAGCCGCCCGCGAAGAAGGCGGCGGCCAAGAAGGCGGCCCCGGCGAAGAAGGCGGCGGCCAAACCGGCCCCGCCGTCCCCGCCGCCGCCCAAGCCGATACTCTTCCGGGCCGTCCGGGCCGTCTGGCTCGGCGTGGCGAACAGCATCGCCGCGATCTTCCGGGGCTTCGGCGACGGGGCCAAGAACCTCCACCCGGCCCACCGCAAGGACGGGCTGGGCCTGCTGCTGTTCGCACTCGCGCTGGTGACCGCCGCCGGCACCTGGTTCAGCCCGCAGGGCTGGCTGGGCGAGGCGGCCACCGCCGTGGTGTCCGGGCTGTTCGGGCGGCTCGACGTGCTGGTGCCGTTCCTGCTGGCCGGGATCGCGGTCCGGCTCTGGCGCCACCCGGAGCTGCCGGAGGCCAACGGCCGGATCATGATCGGCCTGAGCGCGCTGCTGGTCGGCGTCCTCGGCCTGGTGCACATCGGCTGTGGCGCGCCCATGATGGGCAGCGGCGCCTCGCGGATAAGGGTGGCCGGCGGGATCATCGGCTGGGCCGTGTCCACCCCGATGATGGCCGCCGCCGGGCCGGCGCTGGCCGTGCCGCTGCTCCTGCTGCTGTCCTTCTTCGGCCTGCTGGTGGTCACCGCCACCCCGGTCAACCGCATTCCCGAGCGACTGCGGTCGGCCGGCGTGCGGCTCGGCGTGGTGGAGCCCGGGCCGGAGGACGAGCTGCGCGAGGGGCGTACGCCGGAGCGCGACCTGTCCACCGAGCCGCCCGAGGACGCGGACCCCGCCGCGCTGCCGTTCACCGTGGGCAGCGAGGACCCGGGCGACGAGGTGGCCGCCCGCCGTCGGCGCCGCCGCCGCAAGCCGGCGGACGACGAGGACCAGCCCGACGCCGTCCGGGTGTCCCTGGACAAGGAGCCGCTGGACCCGTACGCCACCCGCGACCTCGCCGCCGGCGCCGCCGCCGACCTGGACGGGGCACTGGTCTACGGCGTGCCCGCCTCCTCGGCGGTGGCGAACATGATGCACCAGGTGCAGGACCGCACCGCCCCGCCGGAGGAGGCCGCCGTCCCGGCCGCCCGCAGCGCGGGCCCGGGCGCGCCCGAGGAGCACGGCCCGGCCCCGGTGCGGATGGAGCAGCTCCAGCTGGCCGGCGACGTCACCTACGCGCTGCCCCCGCTCGACCTGCTGGAGCGCGGTGGCCCGGCCAAGGCCCGCAGCGCCCTCAACGACGAGGTGGTGGCCCAGCTCAGCAGCACCTTCGCCGAGTTCAAGGTGGACGCCAGGGTCACCGGCTTCACCCGGGGCCCGACGGTGACCCGCTACGAGGTCGAGCTCGGCCCGGCCGTCAAGGTGGAGCGGATCACCGCGCTCGCCAAGAACATCGCGTACGCGGTGGCCAGCGCCGACGTGCGGATCATCAGCCCGATCCCGGGCAAGTCCGCGGTCGGCATCGAGATCCCCAACCGGGACCGCGAGATGGTCAACCTCGGCGACCTGCTGCGCTCGCGCACGGCCGCCGAGGACACCCACCCGATGGTCGTCGGCATGGGCAAGGACGTCGAGGGCCAGACCGTGATGGCCAACCTCGCCAAGATGCCGCACATCCTGGTGGCCGGCGCGACCGGCGCGGGCAAGTCGTCCTGCATCAACTGCCTGATCACCTCGATCCTGGCCCGGGCCACCCCGGACGAGGTCCGGATGGTGCTGGTCGACCCCAAGCGGGTCGAACTGACCGCGTACGAGGGCATCCCGCACCTGATCACGCCGATCATCACCAACCCGAAGAAGGCCGCCGAGGCCCTCCAGTGGGTGGTCCGCGAGATGGACCTGCGCTACGACGACCTCGCGGCGTTCGGCTTCCGGCACGTGGACGACTTCAACGCGGCGGTGAAGGCCGGCACGGTCACCCCGCCGCTCGGCAGCGAGCGCGAGCTGACCCCGTACCCGTACCTGCTGGTGATCGTCGACGAGCTGGCCGACCTGATGATGGTGGCGCCGCGCGACGTCGAGGACTCGGTGGTCCGGATCACCCAGCTGGCCCGCGCGGCCGGCATCCACCTGGTGCTGGCCACCCAGCGGCCCTCGGTGGACGTGGTCACCGGCCTGATCAAGGCCAACGTGCCGTCCCGGCTGGCCTTCGCGACCTCCGCGATGGCCGACTCCCGGGTCATCCTGGACCAGCCCGGCGCGGAGAAGCTGATCGGCAAGGGCGACGCGCTGTTCCTGCCGATGGGCGCCGGCAAGCCGATCCGCCTCCAGGGCGCGTTCGTCACCGAGGCGGAGATCGCCGCGGTGGTGCAGCACTGCAAGGACCAGCTGACCGCCGTCTACCGGGACGACGTGACGGTCGGAGGCGGGGCCAAGAAGGAGGTCGACGAGGAGATCGGCGACGACCTGGACCTGCTGATCCAGGCGGCCGAGCTGGTGGTCTCCACCCAGTTCGGCTCGACCTCGATGCTCCAGCGCAAGCTCCGGGTCGGCTTCGCCAAGGCGGGGCGGCTGATGGACCTGATGGAGTCGCGCGGGATCGTCGGGCCGAGCGAGGGCTCCAAGGCCCGCGACGTCCTGGTGAAGCCGGACGAGCTGGACGGGGTGCTGGTCGCCCTGCGCGGCTGACGACCCGCGCCTGCGACGAGTGTTCACCCGTTCGGAGGAGGGTAGGCGCGTGAAGGGGAACCGAACGCCCGTACGCCGCGTCACAGGCCGGAAAGCGAACCCCCCGGGTTCCCCGCGCGGGCCCGCTGACGGCCGTTCAGCGGGGTGCCGGGCACCCGTCGGGGCGGGCGCGCGCATTCGGGCCTGTTCCGCTTGAGAAACGATCCGCCCGCGCCCCTAGACTGTTCCCCAGCAGGTGGCCATCCGCTCGAAAGGCGTGCCCCGTGACCATCGGCAAGTCCCCCGACCGCGAGAACGCCCCGTCGTCCGTCGAGCCGACCGACGACGCGGTGCAGGCGGCCGATGCCCCGAGCATCGGCCGGGTGCTGTCCACCGCCCGGATCGAGGCCGGGCTCACGGTGGACCAGGTGAGTACGGCGACCCGGGTCCGGGTGCCGATCGTCCACGCCATCGAGGAGGACGACTTCGGCCGCTGCGGCGGCGACTTCTACGCCCGCGGGCACATCCGCGCGATCGCCCGCGAGGTCGGCGTCGACGGCGAGGCCCTGATCGCCCGGTACGACGCCGCGCACGGCGGCTCGCCCGCCTCCAAGCGGCCGACCCAGCTGATCGACAGCGGCCCGATCAAGGTGCCCGGCCGCGGCCGGCCGAACTGGGCGGCGGCCATGGTCTCCGCGATCGTCGTGGTGGTCGTCCTGATCGGCTTCAACCTGGTCAGCGGCAAGGACGGCCACACCGGCACCGGCTCCGCCAGCGCGCCGCTGCCCAGCGGCTCCGGCACCGGCTCGGTCGCCTCCGTGCCCTCGCCCACCGTGCAGCCGCCGGCGCCCGTGCCGAGTGCGGCCGCGATCGCCGCCGTCCCGGCCGACAAGGTCACCGTGAAACTGGTCGCCGAGGGCAGCACCAGCTGGGTGTCCGCGGTGGACGGCAGCGGGAAGTCGCTGTTCCAGAACAACATCAGCGACGGCCAGGACCAGACCTTCACCGACCCCAAGCAGATCAAGCTGGTGCTCGGAAACGGCGGGGCCGTGCACGCGTACGTCAACGGCAAGGATCTCGGCCTCCTCGGCAAGGACGGCCAGGTGGTGCACGTCACGTACACCCCCGGCGATCCGCAGGCGGGCTGACCACAGGCCTGCGGAGGCCCTGGAGAGCGGCCCTGCGGCCTGGCGAAGATCTGGTAATCCGAGGCGCGCGGCCTCCGGGGCGAACGGCACCGGAGGCCGCGCGTTAATCTTGGCCCTATGCCTGAACGCCGTACTGTCGCCCTTGTCACGCTCGGATGCGCCCGCAACGAGGTGGACTCCGAGGAACTCGCCGGGCGACTGGAAGCCGACGGCTGGTTGCTCGTCGACGACGCCGCCGAAGCGGACGTCGCCGTCGTCAACACCTGCGGCTTCGTCGAGGCCGCCAAGAAGGACTCCGTGGACGCCCTGCTGGAGGCCAACGACCTCAAGGGGCACGGCCGCACCCAGGCCGTCGTCGCGGTCGGCTGCATGGCCGAGCGCTACGGCAAGGAGCTCGCCGACGCCCTGCCCGAGGCCGACGGCGTGCTCGGCTTCGACGACTACTCCGACATCTCCGACCGCCTCCAGACCATCCTCTCCGGCGGCCACCACGCCCCGCACCTCCCGCGCGACCGCCGCAAGCTGCTGCCGATCAGCCCGGCCGAGCGGCAGTCCGCCGCCGAGGCCGTCGCGCTGCCCGGCCACGGCGCCGCCGAGGCCCCGGCCGAGCCGATCACCGACCTGCCCGAGGGCCTCGCCCCGGCCTCCGGCCCGCGCACCCTGCGCAAGCGGCTCGACGACAACCCGGTCGCCTCGGTCAAGCTCGCCTCCGGCTGCGACCGGCGGTGCTCCTTCTGCGCCATCCCGGCGTTCCGCGGCTCCTTCATCTCCCGCCGCCCCTCCGACGTGCTGCACGAGGCCCAGTGGCTGGCCGAGCAGGGCGTGCGCGAGGTCGTCCTGGTGAGTGAGAACAACACCTCGTACGGCAAGGACCTCGGCGACATCCGGCTGCTGGAGACGCTGCTCGGCGAGATCTCCGCGATCGAGGGCGTCGAGCGGGTCCGGGTCTCCTACCTGCAGCCCGCCGAGATGCGCCCCGGCCTGATCGACGCGATGACCGGGACCACGGACGTGGTGCCCTACTTCGACCTGTCCTTCCAGCACTCGGCGCCCGCCGTGCTGCGCCGGATGCGCCGCTTCGGCTCCACCGACCAGTTCCTGGACCTGCTGAAGACCATCCGCGACCGGGCCCCGGAGGCCGGCGCCCGGTCCAACTTCATCGTCGGCTTCCCCGGCGAGACCGAGGCGGACTTCGCCGAGCTGGAGCGCTTCGTCACGCACGCCGGGCTGGACGCGATCGGCGTCTTCGGCTACTCCGACGAGGACGGCACCGAGGCCGCGACCTACGACGGCAAGCTGTCCGAGGACGTGATCGCCGACCGGCTGAACCGGCTCAGCCGGCTGGCCGAGGAGATGACCGCCCAGCGGGCCGAGCAGCGCGTCGGCACCGAGGTCGAGGTCCTGATCGAGTCCATCGAGGACGGCGTGGTCGAGGGCCGGGCCGCCCACCAGGCCCCCGAGACCGACGGCCTGACCACCCTCACCGGCGTCGAGGACCCGCAGATCGGCCAGTTCCACCGGGCCAAGGTGGTCGCCAGCGAAGGCGTCGACCTGATCGCCGAGGCGCTGGAGCCGGTCCGGGTCCGTCAGGCCCCGGGAGCCGGGGAATGACCAAGGGGCCCGGCGCCCCGGCCGCGGCCCATCCGGGCAGACCGCCGGCCGCGGTGTCGCCGGCGCCGGCTGTCTGGAACATCGCCAACATGCTCACGATGCTCCGGCTGCTGCTGGTGCCGGTCTTCGTGTCGCTGCTGTTCGCCGACGGCGGGCACGACCCCAAGTGGCGCTCGGTCGCCTGGGCGTCGTTCGCCATCGCGATGATCACCGACCTGTTCGACGGCGAGCTGGCCCGGCGCAAGGGCCTGGTCACCGACTTCGGGAAGATCGCCGACCCGATCGCCGACAAGGCGATCATGGGCTCGGCGCTGATCGGCCTCTCGCTGCTCGGAGACCTGCCCTGGTGGGTCACCGCGGTGATCCTGGCCCGCGAACTCGGCATCACCCTGATGCGCTTCTGGGTGATCCGCTACGGGGTCATCCCGGCCAGCCGAGGCGGCAAGATCAAGACGCTGACCCAGGGCATCGCGGTCGGCATGTACGTCCTGGAGCTGACCGGCTGGCTGGCCACCGCCCGGGCCGTGCTGATGGCCCTGGCGGTACTGCTGACCATCGGCACCGCGCTGGACTACGTCGGACAGGCGCTGCGCATGCGCCGCGAGGGACTGGCCGCGGAGCGCGCGGGCCGGTGAGCGACGGGGGAGACCGGGTGACGGAGCACGAGCTGGCGGTACGGGCGCACGAGGCGCTGCGCGCCAGGGGCGGCACGCTGGCCGTCGCCGAGTCGCTGACGGGAGGGCTGCTCGCGGCCGCCCTGGTCGACGTCCCCGGGGCGTCCGCGACCTTCCGGGGCTCGGTCACCGCGTACGCCACCGAGCTGAAGGCCTCGGTGCTCGGCGTGGACGAGGGGCTCCTGGCGGTGTACGGGCCGGTCCACCCGGTGGTGGCGGGGCAGATGGCCGAGGGCGTGCGCCGGCTGCTGGGGGCCACGTACGGGATCGCGACGACCGGGGTGGCCGGGCCGGACCCGCAGGACGGGCAGCCGGTGGGCACCGTACACCTGGCGGTCGCCGGTCCGGAGGGAACTCTGGTCAGTTCGCCCCGGCTGTCGGGCGGGCGTGCCAGAATCCGTCACGGGGCGGTGACCGCCGCTCTGGAGCTGTTCGTCGGGCGGCTCCGGGCCGGTACGCCCACGACCTGAACCCCGCGGGGCCCGCACCCGGGCGTCCCGCAGCCCGTTGGAGGCGCCGCGGAGGCGTGGTGGAGCCCCGATCGCGGCGATCTCCACCGAACCGAGATCCGCCGATCCGGTCCGCGGGCATGGCACAGCTGGAGGATCGTGTTACATCCAAGGGCCTGGTTGGGCAGAAACCAGGTGGCGAACGAGTTGCGTGACGGTGGCCGGGCGGTCCGCGAGGGGTACCACGAGGGGCCCGCGGACCCGGAAACGACACCGGAACGAGGAGGGGGACGGCCTTGCAGCCCAGAGTGAACACGACCAGGGTCCCCGCACGCGAAGCGGGCAAGGCGGTACGGTGGGGTCGTGACATCTCGATCCGCAGTCCGAGGAGGGAGGCACCGATGATCCTGCTTCGTCGCCTACTGGGCGATGTACTGCGTCGGCAGCGCCAGCGCCAGGGCCGCACACTCCGCGAGGTGTCGGCGGCAGCCAGGGTTTCGCTCGGTTACCTCTCCGAGGTCGAGCGGGGACAGAAGGAGGCCTCCTCGGAGCTGCTCTCCGCCATCTGCGACGCGCTCGACGTCCGGATGTCCGAGGTCATGCGCGAGGTCAGCGACGAACTGTCGCTCGCTGAACTTGCGGCGATGGCCACCCTCTCCGAAGGTGATCTGCTGAGGCCGGTACTCGAACCGGTTCCGCTGCCCGCCCCCGGCACCGACCGGGCGAACATGTCGCCCAAGGCCGCCGCGATGGACGTGGTCGCCGCCTGAACCCGGCCTCGACTCCCGGGCTCCTGGTGCCCGGGGCGAGCGAAGGAGGGCGGTCGTGCGGAGATCCGCGACGGCGTGCACGGAGGCTCGAATACGGCTGCGGCTACTGATACCGTGGCCGGCCCGCCGGGTCCTGGTGATCCTGACGGCAGGGCTGGTCTGGTGGCTGCCGGCGGTCCGGGGACAGTTGGCCGACGGCGCCGTGCTGGGACTGCTCGCGGCCGGCGGCTGGGGACTCGGCCTGATCCCGGTCCACGCCGACCGGAACGCCACCGGGCCGCAGCGGCGCCCGTCAAAGGAGGCCGTGGCCCGGGTGGCGGCGCAACCGCCGACGGTCGGCTGAGCCACTCGAACGGGTGATACGAGCGAACGAAGGCCGCGGGGCACCGGATGCCCCGCGGCCTTCGGCGTCGGCGGACCTCAGGAGGACCGCAGGCGCAGGCCGCGCGGGGTGGCGTGGAAACCGGCCTCCTCCAACGCGGCGCCCAGCGCCGAGCCGAGGGCCGGCTCGCCGTTCGCCCGCTCGACCGTGACGCTGCCGAGCGCACCCTCGCGGACCGCGGCCGCCAGCGCGCCCACCGCCAGCGCCCGGGTGGCGCCGTCCTCCGGCCAGGCCAGCAGCGACTTGCCGCCCCGCTCGACGTACAGCGCCAACTCGCCGTCCACCAGCACCACCAGGGCGCCCGCCTTGCGGCCCGGGCGGTGCGCCCGGGCCTCCTTGGCTCCGGGGACCGTCGGCGGCTCCGGCCAGGGCAGTGCGGAGCCGTAGGCGTTCGCCGGATCGGCGGCGGCCAGCACCAGCACCTGCGGCGGCTCGGTGGCCGGGGCGGCCGGCCACTCGGCGGCCCGGGCCCGCTCCAGCCGGCCGTTGACCGAGCGCAGCCGGTCGGCCGCGCCCTCCATGGCGAACTGGGCGCCGCCCAGCCCCTCGACGAAGTAGCCCCGGCGGGCCCGGCCGCGCTCCTCCATCGCGGCGAGCACCCGGTACACCCCGGCGAAGCCGCCCGGCACCCGCTCGGCCGCCACCGCGCCCCGGGTGACCAGGCCGTGCCGGTCCAGCAGGCTCTGCGCCTGGGTGGTGGCCCGGACCGTCGGGTCGGTGGTGAAGGCGGGCAGCAGCGACCAGCGCCCGGCCACCGTCGGCGGGCCGCCGCGCAGCGCGCCGCCGACCCGGCCGAAGGCGCGGCCGGCGCCGCCGTAGCGGCCGCGCGGGGTCGCCCGGGGCACGCGGTGGGCGGTGGCACCGGCCGTCCGGCCGGAACCGAGCAGGGCGCGCAGCGGGGCGAGGGTGTCGTTGGTGACGTACCCGGCCCAGACGAGGTCCCAGAGCGCCTCGACGATCTCCGGCTCCGGGGTCTCCTCCGGCAACTGCTGGACCAACTGGCGGAAGAACAGGCCGTAGCCGCCGGCCAGCGCCGCCAGCAGCGCGCTGTGCACGGGGGTGAGCGCGGGCGGGACGGGCTCGGGGCGCAGCAGGTGGGCGTGCTCGGCCAGGTGCAGGCTGAGCCAGCCGTCCTTGCCGGGCAGCGCGCCGGCCCCGCACCAGCCGATCTCGCCGGCCGCCGTCAACTCGTCCAGCAGGCCGGGGGAGTAGCCGGTGAGCCGGGCCGGGAGGATCAGCTTTTCCAGGGCGGAGGCGGGCAGGGCGGTGCCCTGGAGCTGTTCGACCACCCGGAGCAGGCCGTCCGGGCCGCTCAGCCGGTGGCCGGCCAGGTGCTGCCACTGCGGGAGGAACGCGGCCAGGGCGCGCGGCGGGACGGGTTCGACCTCCTGGCGCAGGGCGGCCAGCGAGCGGCGGCGCAGCCGGCGCAGGACCTCGGCGTCGCACCACTCGGTGGTGGTGTGGTCGGGAGGAGTGGTGCCTAGCGCCTCCGGCGAAGGGGGCCGGCGGGCGACGGGTGGGCGGAACTGGCCCTGGACCAGGCGGCCGGCGGCGGTGAGCCGGTGCAGGGTGCCGGTGACGACGGCGGTGCCGAGGCCGAAGCGGGCGGCCGCCTCGGCGGCGGCGAACGGGCCGTGGGTGCGGGCGTAGCGGGCGAGCAGGCCGCCCAGCGGATCCTTGACCGGCTCGGTGAAGGCCTCGGGGACGCCGACCGGCAGCGGGGTGCCGAGCGCGTCGCGCAGCCGCCCGGCGTCCTCGACGGCGGACCAGCGCCGCTCGCCGGCGATCCGGACCTGGATCACCCGGCGGGCGGCCTCCAACTCCAGGGCCCAGAGCGGCTCGGCGCCGCGGGCCGCCAACTCGGCCTCGGTGAGCGGGCCGAGCAGGCGCAGCGCGTCGGCGACACCCTCGGCGTCCTTGATCCGGCGCTCGGGGGTGAGGCGCTGGAGCTCGGCCTCCAACTCGGCGAGCACCTGCGGGTCGAGCAGTTCGCTCAGCTCGGCCTGGCCGAGGAGTTCGGACAGCAGCCGGGAGTCGAGCGAGAGGGCGGCGGCGCGGCGCTCGGCGAGCGGGGAGTCCCCCTCGTAGAGGAACTGGGCGACGTAGCCGAACAGGAGGGAGCGGGCGAAGGGCGAGGGCTCGGGGGTGGTGACCTCGACCAGGCGGACGGCGCGGGATTCGAGGTCGCCCATCAGCTCGACCAGGCCCGGCACGTCGAAGACGTCCTGGAGGCACTCGCGGACGGCCTCCAGGACGATCGGGAACGAGCCGTACTCGGAGGCGACTTCGAGCAGTTGGGCGGCGCGTTGGCGCTGCTGCCAGAGCGGGGTGCGGCGGCCGGGGCTGCGGCGCGGGAGCAGCAGGGCACGGCCGGCGCACTCGCGGAAGCGGGAGGCGAACAGGGCCGAGCCGCCGACCTGGTCGGTGACCAGCTGCTCGATCTCGGCGGCGTCGAACAGGGCGGCGTCGGCGCCGACCGGGGCCTCGTCCGAACCGGACCGCTCCGGGGGGCTGTTGAAGTCGAAGTCGGCGGCGAAGAGGTCGGCGTCCGGCAGGCGCAGCACGATGCCGTCGTCGGCGTGCATGACCTGGGGGTCGAGGCCGTGCTTCTCGCGCAGCCGGGCGCCGAGCGCGAGCGCCCAGGGGGCGTGCACCTGGGCGCCGAAGGGGGAGTGGATGACGATCCGCCAGTCGCCGAGCTCGTCCCGGAAGCGCTCGACGACGATGGTGCGGTCGTCCGGGAGGTGGCCGGTGGCGGCGCGCTGCTGGGCGAGGTAGTCGAGCAGGTTGGCGGCGGCCCAGTCGTCCAGGCCGGCCCGGTGCAGCCGGGCGGTGGCGGCCGCGGGCTGCAGGGCGCTCAGCTCGCGGGTGAACGCGCCGAGGGCGCGGCCGAGTTCGAGCGGGCGGCCGAGGGTGTCGCCCTTCCAGAACGGGAGCCGGCCGGGCACGCCGGGGGCGGGGGTGACCAGCACCTTGTCGTGGGTGATCTCCTGGATCCGCCAGGAGGTGGTGCCGAGGGTGAACACGTCGCCGACGCGGGACTCGTAGACCATCTCCTCGTCGAGCTCTCCGACCCGGCCGCCGCCCTTCTTGGGGTCGGCGCCGGCGATGAAGACGCCGAACAGGCCGCGGTCGGGGATGGTGCCGCCGGAGGTGACGGCGAGCCGCTGGGCGCCGGGGCGGCCGGTCACGGTGCCGGCCACCCGGTCCCAGACCACCCGGGGGCGCAACTCGGCGAAGGCGTCCGAGGGGTAGCGGCCGGCCAGCATGTCGAGTACGGCCTCGAAGGCGGACTGCGGGAGGGTGGCGAAGGGCGCGGCGCGGCGGACCACGGTGAGCAGGTCGTCCACCGGCCAGGCGTCCAGCGCCGTCATCGCGACCAGTTGCTGGGCGAGCACGTCCAGCGGGTTGCGCGGGACGCGCAGCGCTTCGATCCGGCCGGCCCGCATCCGCTCGGTGACCACGGCGGACTGCACCAGGTCCCCGCGGTACTTGGGGAAGAAGACGCCGGTGGAGACGGCGCCGACCTGGTGGCCGGCCCGGCCGACCCGTTGCAGGCCGGAGGCGACCGAGGGCGGGGACTCGACCTGGACGACCAGCTCGACGGCGCCCATGTCGATGCCCAGTTCCAGGCTGGAGGTGGCGACCACGGCGGGCAGCCGGCCGGCCTTCAACTCCTCCTCGACCAGCGCCCGCTGCTCCTTGGAGACCGAGCCGTGGTGGGCGCGCGCGATGACCGGCGGGGCGCCCTTGGCGACGCCGGACTCGGCCATCAGCTGGGCGGGGGAGTGCGCCTCGGGCAGCGGCTCACCGGTGGCCCGTTCGAGGGCGATCTCGTTCAGCCGGTTGCACAGGCGCTCGGCGAGGCGGCGGGAGTTGGCGAAGACGATGGTCGAGCGGTGCGCCTGCACCAGGTCGACGATCCGCTCCTCGACGTGCGGCCAGATCGACGCCTGCCGCTGCGGGTCGGCGTCGGAGGAGGCGCCGGTGGCCGGGGCCGCGGGCAGGTCGTCCAGGTCGGGGACGGGGACGACCACCGACAGGTCGAACTCCTTGGCGGCGGCGGGCTGGACGACGACGGCGCCGCGCTGCGGGCTGAGGTAGCGGGCCACCTCCTCGACCGGGCGGACGGTCGCGGACAGGCCGATCCGGCGGGCCGGGCGCTCCAGCAGTTCGTCCAGCCGCTCCAGGCTGAGCGCGAGGTGGGCGCCGCGCTTGGTGCCGGCGACGGCGTGCACCTCGTCGAGGATCACCGTGTCGACGCCGCGCAGCGCCTCCCGGGAGGCGGAGGTGAGCAGCAGGAACAGCGACTCGGGGGTGGTGATCAGGATGTCCGGCGGGTGGGTGGCGAAGCGGCGGCGGTCGGCGGCGGGGGTGTCGCCGGAACGGGTGGCGACCTGGACCTCGGGCTCGGGCAGGCCGAGCCGGACGGCGGCCTGGCGCAGGCCGGTCAGCGGGGCGCGCAGGTTGCGCTCGACGTCCACCGCGAGGGCCTTGAGCGGTGACACGTACAGGACCCGGCAGCGGCGCTTGGGGTCCGCCGGGGGCGGGGTGCTGCTCAGCCGGTCCAGGGCGGAGAGGAAGGCGGCGAGCGTCTTGCCGGAGCCGGTGGGGGCGACCACCAGGACGTCGGTGTCCTGCCGGATGGCGCGCCAGGCCTCGGCCTGGGCGGTGGTGGGGGCGGAGAAGGCGCCGGTGAACCAGGCCCGGGTGGTCGGGGCGAATCCGGCCAGGGGGTCGTCGTTCGGCGGGGTCGGGTGCGGGGGCGCCATGCCCCCATGGTGCCGGGTGGCACCGACAACCGGGGTGGGGGAGCGGAGGTCGCACGGGTGTGGTGAGCATGGGTGTAGTTAAAGGAGCAAAAAGGCAAATCCGCTCATATGGTGATGAATCAGGCCAGTGACCCACCCCCGACCCACCGGACCGACGAGCGGAGACCGTGCGATGGCGCAGGTGAACCCGTCCGGCGGTCCCGCCCGTGCCGCCCGCCGCCGCGTCCGCGGGCCCGCCCGGGCGCTGCTCGCGATGCTGCTCACCGCACTCGTGGTCGGCGGCGCCGTCCCGTACGTCTCCGGATCCGGCCGGCCCTACCTCAGCTACCTGGTGCTCGCCGAGCAGGAGGACGCCGCCGGGGCCGCCCTGGCCGGGGCCGAGAGCCGGGCGGCGGGCGGGCAGGTGGTCCAGGAGTACCCGCAGATCGGGGCCGTCCTGGCGTACGCCACCGGCGGCTTCGCGGGCACGCTGCGGGCCCGGCCCGGGATCGCCGCCGTCGGCACCACCCGGACCGAACCGGTGGTCGCCCCGCCCCGCCTGCTGGACGGCGCCGGGGACTTCGCCGCCGGTACCGACCGCGCCGACCGCGCCGGCCGCAGCAGCACCGATCACGCCCGTCGCAGCACCGACAGCGCCCGGCGCGACAGCACCGACCGGCAGGACGGCGGCACCGTCACGGTGCCCGATCCGAGCGAGGGCGACCCGTGGAACCTCGCCATGCTCGGCGGCGCCGGCGCCCGGGCCGGCGACACCTCCACCGGGATCCGCGGTCCCGCCGGCGCGCCGACCGCCGACGCACTGCACAAGGTGCTGGTCGCGGTGCTCGACTCCGGCGTCGACGACACCCACCCCGACCTGCGCGCCGCCGTCGACCCGAAGGCCTCCGTCTCCTGCGCCGACGGCCGGCCCGACGCCCGCTCCGGCTCCTGGCGGCCCGACCCCGGGGTCAGCGAGAGCGGCCACGGCACCCATGTCGCCGGGATCGTCGGCGCCACCCGGGACGGCCACGGCATCACCGGGGTCGCGCCGGGCGTGCGGATCGCCGCCGTCCGGCTGCTCGGACCGCTCGGCCAGTACTACGCCGAGAACATCGTCTGCGGCATGCTCTGGGCCGCCGACCACGGCGCCAAGGCGATCAACAACAGCTACTTCGCCGACCCGTGGAAGTACAACTGCCCGGAGGACCAGGACCAGGCCGCGCTGATCGCCGCCGTCGGCCGGGCCTCCGGCTACGCCCAGCGCAAGGGTGCCGTCGTGGTCGCCTCGGCGGGCAACGACGGGCAGGACCTCGGCGCCACCCGGACGGACGAGCGCAGCCCCAACGACCGGGTCTCCGGCCCGGCCCGCTCCCGCTACCTGGGCACCGAGTGCATCCGGCTGCCCGGCGAACTGCCCGGCGTCGTCACCGTCACCGCCGTCAACCGGGACGGCCGCCCGTCCGGCTATTCGAACTACGGCCGCGGCCGGGTCTCGCTGGCCGCCCCCGGCGGCGACCCGGACAGCGGGCCGCAGGGCGCGATCGTCTCCGACTGGCCGGGCGGGCAGTACGCGGCACTGGCCGGCACCTCGATGGCGGCGGCGCACGTCACCGGCGCGGTCGCGGTGGCCGCCGCCCTGCACCCGGACTACGGCTCCGGCCCGCTCGCCGCCCTGCTCGCCGGCACCGCGGCGGCCGCCTGCCCGCCCGGGCCGTACGCCTGCGGGGCCCGGCAGTACTTCGGTGCCGGGCTGCTCGCGCTGCCGCGCTGAGGCGGGCGGAAAACCGGGTGACGCCGCCCGGGCGGGTCGGTGAGGATCGGGGCGTGACCGTCTTCCTCACCACCGAGCGGCTGGTGCTGCGCCGCTTCACCGCAGCGGACGTCGACCACCTGGTCGAACTGGACGGCGACCCGGAGGTGATGCGCCACCTCACCGGCGGGCGGCCGACCGCGCGGGAGCAGGTCGAGGGCGAACTGCTGCCGCTGTACCTCGCGCACTACCGGCGGTACGGCGACCTCGGCTGGTGGGCGGCCGAGGAGCGGGCCGGCGGGGCCTTCCTGGGCTGGTTCGAGTTCCGGCCGACGCGGGACGGCGACCGCTCCGAGGTCGAACTGGGGTACCGGCTGCGCCGGGCCGCCTGGGGGCTCGGGTACGCGACGGAGGGGGCGCGGGCGCTGGTCCGCCGCGGCTTCACCGAACTGGGCGTGCGGCGGGTGGTGGCGTACACGATGACGGTCAACGCGGGCTCGCGGCGGGTCATGGAGAAGACCGGGCTGTCGTTCGTCCGCACCTTCCACGAGGACTACCCGGAGGCGATCCCCGGCAGCGAGCACGGCGAGGTCGAGTACGCGCTGACGGCCGGGCAGTGGCGGGCCCCGGACGGCGCCGCGCGGTCCGGGATACTGGAGCCATGAGGCTGACGGAGTTCTGGCGACGGATGCACGCGCACTTCGGGGAGACGTACGCGGAGTCCTTCGCCTCCGACCATGTGATGAGCGAACTCGGCGGGCGGACGGTGCGGCAGGCACTGGAGTCGGGCTGGGAGGCCAAGGACGTCTGGCGGGTGGTCTGCGAGACCCAGGGCGTCTCCGGCGTGCTGCGCTGACCACCGCCCGCCCGCGGGACCGACCCCGCCCCGGCGGGGTGCCCGGTGCTCGGGCGGCTCCGGGGGATGGGTGAGACTGTCGGAGTGACAAGCAGCGCAGAAGCACAGAATTCGGACAGGACGGCGCGGGTCGCCGACGAGGCTCCGGGTCCGCCGCCCGAACCGCGGCTGCCGGAGGGCGAGGCCGGCGGCCTCTGGGGTGGCGGGATGCCGCGCTGGCTGCCCCGGGCGATGGTGCTGGCCCTGGTGCTGGTCGGGCTGTTCCAGCTCGCCGACTGGGCCTTCCACCAGCTGATCGACCTCTTCGTGATGCTGCTGGTGGCCTTCTTCCTCTCGCTGGCGCTGGAACCGGCCGTCGACCGGATGGCGGCGCGCGGGGTGCGTCGCGGGATCGGCACCTTCCTGGTGTTCGTCGCGGTGGGGATCGCGGTGATCGGGTTCCTCGCGGCGCTCGGCACGCTGCTGGTCGATCAGGTCGCGAAGATCGCCGGGGACCTGCCGCACCTGGTCGACAACCTGATCAACTGGGTGAACCGGACGTTCCATCAGGACCTGTCGCTGGGCGAGCTGCAGAAGAAGCTGCTCAAGGACTCCGGCGCGATCGAGAGCTACGCCCAGCAGGCCGCCGACAACGTCTGGGGCCTCTCCTCCACCGTGATCGGCGGGCTCTTCCAGGCCTTCACGGTCGGGCTGTTCACCTTCTACTTCACCGCCGAGGGCCCGCGGGTCCGCCGGACGGTCTGCTCGATGCTGCCGCCCGCCAAGCAGGGCGAGGTGCTGCGGGCCTGGGAGATCGCCCTCGCCAAGACCGGCGGCTACCTGTACTCCCGGGCGCTGCTCGCGGTGGTCTCCGCGGCCGGGCACTGGGTGATGTTCGCGCTGCTCGACCTGCCGTACGCGGCCGCGCTGGCGGTCTGGGTCGGCGTCATGTCGCAGTTCGTGCCGACCATCGGGACGTACCTGGCCGGCGCGCTGCCGGTGCTGGTGGCGCTCACCGTGCAGCCGGTGGACGCGCTCTGGGTGCTGATCTTCGTGGTGGTCTACCAGCAGGTCGAGAACTACCTGTTGCACCCGAGGATCACCGCGCGGACGGTGGACGTGCACCCGGCGGTCGCGTTCGGCGCGGTGATCGCGGGCGCGGCGCTGCTCGGCGCGGTGGGTGCGCTGATCGCCATCCCGGCGGCGGCCACCTTGCAGGGCTTCGTCGGGACGTACGTGCGGCGGTACGAGGTGGCCACCGACCCGCGGATCGACCGGGGCGAGCAGCGGCGGGCCCGGCGGGAGCTGCGCCGGGAGGCGGCGCGGCGGCTGCGGCGGATGGTCGGCGGCGACGGGAGGTGACCCGGCCGGTGGTGGTGGCACCGTTCGGACGTGCGAAGCTTGAATCGAACATTTGTTCTCTGTACTCTCCGGCGAGGAGTTTTCCACAGGCGGAGCCGGGTCGGGCTCGTTTGTCAGTGGGACGCGCTAGCGTCGAGGACGATGAAGCGCACAGCACAGAACCCGAGGGTGGAAGCCATGGCAGGTACGGACCGCGAGAAGGCCCTTGAGAACGCACTCGCTCAGATCGAGCGGCAGTTCGGCAAGGGCTCGGTGATGCGCCTGGGCGAGAAGGCCAACGAGCCGATCGACGTGATCCCCACCGGGTCCACCGCCCTGGACGTCGCCCTCGGTGTCGGCGGTATCCCGCGCGGCCGGGTGGTCGAGATCTACGGCCCCGAGTCCTCCGGCAAGACCACCCTGACCCTGCACCTGGCGGCCAACGCCCAGCGGGCCGGCGGCACGGTCGCCTTCGTCGACGCGGAGCACGCGCTCGATCCCGAGTACGCCAAGAAGCTCGGCGTGGACACCGACGCCCTGCTGGTCAGCCAGCCGGACACCGGTGAGCAGGCGCTGGAGATCACGGACATGCTGATCCGCTCCGGCGCTGTCGACCTGATCATCATCGACTCGGTCGCGGCGCTCGTCCCGCGTGCGGAGATCGAGGGCGAGATGGGTGACTCGCACGTCGGTCTGCAGGCCCGGCTGATGAGCCAGGCGCTGCGCAAGATCGCCGGTGCGCTGAACCAGTCGGGCACCACGGCGGTGTTCATCAACCAGCTGCGCGAGAAGATCGGCGTCATGTTCGGCTCGCCGGAGACCACGACCGGTGGCCGGGCGCTGAAGTTCTACGCCTCGGTCCGGCTGGACATCCGCCGGATCGAGACCCTGAAGGACGGCACCGAGGCGGTCGGCAACCGCACCCGCGTCAAGGTGGTCAAGAACAAGGTCGCCGCGCCGTTCAAGCAGGCCGAGTTCGACATCCTCTACGGCATCGGCATCAGCCGCGAGGGCGGCCTGATCGACATGGGCGTCGAGCACGGCTTCATCCGCAAGTCCGGCGCCTGGTACACCTACGAGGGCGACCAGCTCGGCCAGGGCAAGGAGAACGCCCGCAACTTCCTGCGGGACAACCCGCAGCTCGCCGACGAGATCGAGCGGAAGATCAAGGGCAAGCTCGGCATCGGCCCGAAGACCGAGGAGCCGGCCGAGGGCGAGGCGGCGGCTGCTGCCGCCGACGGCGCCGCGAAGCCGATCACCGCGACCGCCGCCAAGACGGCCGCGGCGAAGAAGACGGCGGCGGCCGCCAAGGCCTGAACCGTTGACGCAGCACGACGCAGTGGGTGAGGGCGGCCCGGCGGGTCCGGACGGCGACGACTACGGGCCGCCGGACTGGTTCGCCGCCGTGGCGGGGGAGCCGGAGCCGCCGTTCGAGGCGACGCCCCGGGAGCGGTCGCAGCCCCGGAAGGGGCGGCGGCGGGAGCGGTCCTCCGCCGCACAGTGGGCATCCGGTTCGGAGCCGGAGTTCGACCGGGAGCCGGCCCGGGCGGTGCGCGGCGCGGCGCCCGGGCCGGCACCGGCGGAGCCGTCGGTCGGCGAGCTCGGGTTGGTCTCCGCCTCAGAACTGCCCACCGGCCGCCGCAGGCGGCGCTCGGCACTGGCGGCCGAGGAGTTCGACGAGGCCGGCTCCCCGGCGGCGGGCGAGGGCCGGAGCGAGGCCGGGGCGGTCGGTCACGGGGGTGTGACCGCCCCGGCCCCGCACACCGGTCCCGGCGCGCGTCGTGGGCGGCGCGCTGCGGCCGGGCGCTCCGCCGGGCACGCCTCGGACGAGACGGGCGCTCCGGGTGACGAGCACGACCCCTCCGCCCGTACCGGCCGAACCGGGCGGAAGCGGGCCGGGGCCGAGGAGACGGCCGATCCCGAGACCCGCGCCCGCGACATCTGCCTGCGGCTGCTCACCGGCGCCGCCAAGAGCCGCAAACAGCTCGCCGACGCCCTGCGCAAGCGGGAGATCCCGGACGACGTCGCCGACGAGGTGCTCACCCGGCTCGAAGAGGTCGGGCTGATCGACGACGCGGCCTTCGCCGCGGCCTGGGTGGAGTCCCGGCACGCCGTCCGGGGCCTGTCCCGGCGGGCGCTGGCCCAGGAACTGCGCACCAAGGGCGTGGCCGCGGACCTGGTCGAACAGGCCGTCGCCCAGCTCGACCACGACGACGAGACCGAGGCCGCCCGGGCGCTGGTCGACCGCAAGCTGCGGTCCACCCGGGGGCTGGACCCGCAGGTCCGGATGCGGCGGCTGGTCGGTGTGCTGGCCCGGCGCGGCTACTCCGAGGGGCTGGCGTTCCGGGTGGTGCGCAGCGCGCTGGACGAGGAGGAGCCGGGCGAACCGTCAGGAACCGGGAGGGACTAGTGGCCGTCCGGTAGCCATTGCGTACGCTTCTTGGTCCAGTCCAGGTCGAGTCTTGACCGTTTCGTGACCCGCACCTAGCCTCGCACTCAGTGCGGGGGCGCTTCCGGACGGCGGTCCACGCCGGGCGGCGGACAGCGGTGACGGGGAGTGGGCGGCATGAGGATCTCTGCGGGCACCGGACCGGACACCTCCCTGCTGCCACTCGCCGGGTCGGCCGGCGCCGTCCTGCTGCTCCTCGCCGTCCTGGTCGGGCTGCTGGCCAAGCGGCTCCGGGCCGCCCAGCGGCGCGTCGGCGTCGAGGCCGAGCGCGTCCGCGGCTGGGCCGAGCAGCAGACCTCCCGGCAGCGGGCCGAACTCGCCCGGCGCGAGGAGCAGTTGGCCGAGGAGCTGCGCCGGGTCCGGACCAGGGAGGACGAACTCGCCGCGCGCTCCGCCGAACTGGAGCGCACCCGGGGCGAGGCCGAGGCGCTGGTGACCCGCCGGGTGGCGGTGCTGGAGCGGGCCGGCGGACTCTCCGCCGAGCAGGCCCGCGCCGAACTCCTGCGCGAGGCCGCGACCACGGCCCGGCGGGAGGCCGCGGTCACGGTCCGGGAGATCGAGCGCGAGGCCAGGGAGGAGGGCGAGCGCCGGGCCCGGGGCATCCTCGCCGGGGTGATCCAGCGGCTGGCGTCGGTGCAGACCGCCGAGACGGCGGTCACCGTCTTCCGGCTGCCGAGCGAGGACATGAAGGGCCGGATCATCGGCCGCGAAGGCCGCAACATCCGTGCCTTCGAGGCGGTCACCGGCGTCAACCTGATCATCGACGACACCCCCGCGACGGTGCAGCTCTCCTGCTTCGACCCGGTCCGCCGGGAGACCGCCCGGCTCACCCTGGAACAACTGGTCGAGGACGGCCGGATCCACCCGACCCGGATCGAACACGTCCACGAGCGCAGCCGCGAGGAGGTCGAGCAGTGCTGCGTCCGGGCCGGTGAGGACGCCCTGCTGGACGCCCGGGTCGGCGGGATGCACCCCGAGCTCGTCCGCACCCTGGGCAGTCTGCGCTACCGGGTCTCGTACGGGCAGAACGTGCTCGGGCACCTGCTGGAGTCCGCGCACCTGGCCGGGATGATGGCCGCCGAGCTCGGGGTGGCCCCGGAGCCGGTGCGGCGGTCGGCGCTGCTGCACGACATCGGCAAGGCGCTCACCCACGAGGTCGAGGGCAGCCACGCGGCGGTCGGCGCGGACTTCGCCCGCAGGCACGGGGAGTCCCCGGAGGTGGTGCACGCGATCGCCGCGCACCACGGCGAGGTGGAGCCGCGCACCGTGGAGGCCGTGCTCACGCAGGCCGCGGACGCCTGTTCGGGCGGGCGGCCCGGGGCGCGCAAGGAGTCGCTGGAGGTGTACGTGCGGCGGCTGGCGCGGCTGGAGGAGATCGCCCGCGCGCACGAGGGCGTGGCCGAGGTGTACGCGATGCAGGCGGGGCGCGAGGTGCGGGTGATGGTGCGGCCGGAGGAGGTGGACGACCTCGGGGCGCAGCTGATCGCCCGGGAGGTCGCCCGGCAGGTCTCCGAGGAGCTGACCTATCCGGGCCAGATCCGGGTGACGGTGGTCCGGGAAAGTCGGGCCATCGCGGTGGCGAGTTAGGTCCTGTCCGGCGCACGTCCGGGGCGCGCGCAGGGGTGCACGCCCGGGGCTCGCGCCAGGGCCCTACGCGCTGGGGGAGTCCACCTGCTGGGGCGCCTGGCGGGCGGCGGGCTCCGGCGCTGGGCTCTGGTCGGGCTCGGGTTCGGGTGCGCCGGCGAGCGGGGCCGGACCGCCCCGGGCGCGGTCGGCGAGCGCCAGCAGGTCCTCGGCGGCGGCGCCCTGGGTGGCGCCGACCAGGTGCCCGTCCGGCCGGATCAGCAGCACGGTGTGCGGCCCGGCCTCCGGGTACTCCTCGGTGACCAGCACTTCGGCGGGCACCGGCAGCGCGGCGGCGACCTCGGCGAGCCGGGGCATCAGGCCGGCGCCCAGCCAGTGCTCGGCGGACCAGACGGCGGTGCCGGGGGCGACCAGCAGCAGCAGGAAGGTGACGCCGAGCCGGGCGTGCAGGTGGTCCGGGGTGCCGTCGGCGGCGAGCACCGGCAGGTCCGGGACGAGCACGCCGGGGGCGGTGGCCGGCAGCAGTTCGCTGAGCGAGGTGGTGCCGCGGGCGCCGCGCTGGACCGGTACCCGGCCGGGGACGCCCGAGGGCGCGGCCGGGTAGGCGGGCGCGCCGCCGAAGCGGCCGGTGCCGAGCTGTCCGTCGGCGAGCAGCGGTGCGTGCTTGCGGAAGCCGCCGACCAGCAGCGAGCGCCGGGTCTGCTGCCAGCCGCGCAGCGGGCGCAGCAGCGGCATGGACTGGTCGACGGCGCGCAGCCGGGCGCCGACCGCGCCGCGCCGTTCGGCCTCGTAGCCGTCCAGCAGGGAGCCGCCGGGTTGCGGGCCGCCGGAGTGGAGGTGCCAGGCGAGGGAGAGCCGCCAGGCGAGGTTGTCGGCGTCGCGCAGCCCGTCGGCCAGGTTCTGCATGCCGAGCGCGCCGTGCAGGTGGGCGGCGTCGCCGGCGAGGAAGCAGCGGCCGCTGCGGAACCGGGCGGCGAGGCGCTGCTGGGCGGTGTGGTCGGCGGCGGCGAGCAGGTCGAAGCGGGGGAGTTCGCCGCACCAGCCGGTGAGGGTGGCGGTGACCCGGGTGAGCAGGGTGTCGCCGGTGACGACGCCGGGCCAGGTGGCGTGCGGGTCGACGGTTTCGGTGGGGGCGGGCCGCCCGGGGGGCAGCCGCCAGTCGAGCCGCCAGACGCCGTCCGGCAGCGGGCGGGCGGAGGCCTCGCGGTCGCCGCGCCACGGGGGCTCGCGGTGCAGCCGGGCCTCGTGGAAGGGCAGGTCGACCCGGACGGTGGCGATGGCGTTGCGGTCGACGGCGGGGCGGCCGGGGAAGCGGATCTTCAGGAGCTTGCGGACGGCGGATCTGGCGCCGTCGCAGCCGACCAGGTGGCTGCCGCGCCACCAGGTGCTGGAGCCGTCCTGGGTGCCGTGGGTGCGGACGCTGACGCCGTCGCGGTCCTGTTCGAGTTCGACGACCCGGCTCAGCGGGACCAGCCGGACCAGCGGGGTGCCGGTGAGGGCGTCGCGCAGGCCGCGCTGGAGGCGGTGCTGGGGCAGGTGGAAGGCGGGGGAGTCGGTGAGGTCGATCCGCAGGACCTCCTGGCGGCGGCGCCAGACGGTGAAGGAGTCCCAGAGGGCGGAGTCCGAGACGGCCCGCGGGTAGCCGATCCGGGTGAGGAAGGCGGCGGTGTCGGCCCCGAGGACGACGCTGCGCGGGCCCTCGGGGCAGAGCCCGGAGCCCTCGTCCAGGACGATGGTCGGCACCTCGTGCCGGGCGAGGGCGAGGGCCAGGGCCAGACCGACCGGTCCGGCCCCGACCACGATCACCGGGTCCATGCGGTGACCTCCGGGCACGAACCGGCCGATGGGCCGGCGTCAGTTACCGCTGCCGCATATGCCGCGTGGATGCTCCCGGGAGGTGTCACGAAGAGCAATGCAACAGTTCACCTGCGTGTGCGTCAAGCAGCAGCTGAAGTGCGCCGGTTCGCGCCGCGACGGCCGCGCGCTTCGATCCACCGGGCGAGGGCGGTCAGCAGCAGGCACATGGCGATGTAGATCGGACCGATCACCAGCACCACGGGGATGTAGGGGAAGCCCGCGGCGTTGATCGGCTGGCTGGCGATCGCCTTGCCGACGAACAGCAGCTCGTTGAAGGTGATGACGAAGCCGAGCGAGGTGTCCTTCAGGGTGACGACCAGCTGGCCGATCATCGAGGGCAGCATCGAGCGGATCGCCTGCGGCACCAGAATGCCGGCCATCACCTGGGTCTTGCGCATGCCGAGCGCGTAGGCCGCCTCGGCCTGGCCACGCGGGACGGCGTTGACGCCGCTGCGGATGATCTCGGCCTGCACCGAGCCGTTGTAGAGGGTGAGGCCGATGACAAGCGCCCACATCGGCTCCTTCGCGAAGAACGCGTAGTAGAGCGCGACGATCAGGATCAGCAGCGGCATCGCCCGGAAGAACTGGACGAAGCCGACGGCCGCCCAGCGGACCGGCTTGTGGTCGGAGAGCTGTCCGGCGGCGAGCAGGCCGCCCAGGGTGAGCGAGAACAGCGCGGCCAGGCCGAAGGCCTCCAGGGTGGAGAGCAGGCCGTCTGCGATGCGTTGCTGGACGGTGTTGTACTGGAACGCGTCCCACAGATGAGGGTCGAACTGGCCGTTGTCGGAGAGCGCGGTGAAGACGTACTGGAGCAGGGCGGCGACGCCGATCAGCGCCAGCACCCCGAACAGCTGGTACCGGGTGCGGGCCCGCGGGCCGGGGGCGTCGTAGAGGACGCTGGCCGTGGGGGTGCGGGTGAAGAGGTTGCTCATCGGGCCACCGCCAGTCGGGATTCCAGGACGCGGAACAGCGTGGCGACCGTGGCACTGATCACCAGGTAGGCGCAGGCCACCCAGAAGAAGATCCCGAAGATCGCGTAGCCGCGCTCGGAGAGGGTCTGCTGCACGCTGTAGAGCTCGCTGACGCTGAAGGCGCCGGCGATCGCCGAGTTCCTCGGCAGCGCGATGAACACACTGCTCAGCGGGGCCAGGACGGTCCGGGTGGCCTGCGGCAGGATGATCAGGGTGAGGGTCTGACCGAAGCTCATGCCGAGGCTGCGGGCCGCCTCGGCCTGCCCGAGCGGCACGGTGTTGATGCCCGAGCGGATCACCTCGCAGACGAACGAGGCGGTGTAGCCGCCGAGCGCCAGCACCGCGAAGGTGAGGTGGCTGAAGTGCACCCCGAGCGGCGGCAGGCCGAAGGTGACGGCGAAGAACAGCAGGGTCAGCGGCGTGTTGCGGAACAGCGTGACCCAGGTGGTGCCGAAGGCACGCAGGACCGGCACCGGGGAGACCCGGAAGGCCGCCAGCAGGGTGCCCAGCAGCAGGGCGAGCAGGGCGCTGAGCGCGCTCAGCTCGATCGTCTGCAGGAAGCCGTCGCGGAACAACGCGAAGTTGTCCTGCTCGAACAGGAACCCCATCCGGCGGCCCTCCTCTCATCAGATGGTCAGGACGGATGGTCGGGCGTGGACCGGATCAGTAGCGTTCGAGGGCCGGCACGGCCGGCGCGGCGGAGCCGGACGCGCCCAGGGTCGCGTCGTAGGCCTTCTTCCAGTCGCCGTTGTCCTCGTGGGCCTTGAGCGCGTCGCTGATGGCGTTGCGCAGGACCGCGTCGTCCTTGTTGAGACCGACGCCGTAGTTCTCCTTGGTGAACGGCTTGCCGACCACCTTGAGCTTGGGGGCGTACTTGGAGGCGTAGCCCTTGAGGATCGCGTCGTCGGTGGTGACCGCGTCGACCTCGCCGGACAGCAGCTTCTCGACGCAGGCCGAGTAGGTGTCGAACTGCGTGATCTTCGGGTTGTACTGCTGGATGTTCTTGATCGAGGTGGAGCCGGTGGCGGTGCAGACGTTCTTGCCGCCGACGCTCTCCGGGCCGGTGATCGAGGTGTTGTCGGCCTTCACCAGGAAGTCCTGACCGGCGATGTAGTACGGGCCGGCGAAGGAGACCGTCTTCTTGCGCTCGTCGTTGATGCTGTAGGTGCCGACGTAGAAGTCGATCTGGCCCTTGGCGATGGCCGGCTCGCGCTGCGAGGAGACCAGCGTCTGCCACTTGATCTGCTGCGGGCTGAAGCCGAGGTCGGCGGCGACCATCTTGGCGATCTCGATGTCGAAGCCGCTGCGGTCGCCGCTGGCGACGTCCTCGAAGCCCAGTCCCGGCTGGTCGGCCTTGGCGCCGATGATCAGCTGGCCGCGCTTCTTCGCCTCGGCGAGGATCGCCGAGTCGATCTTGACGTCGGTCTTGACCGTGTAGGTGGGCAGCGCCGGGGCGTTGCCGCTGCTCGCGGCGGTGGCGCCGGGGGAGCCGTCCTTGCCGCAGGCGGCGGTGGCGGTGAGCGCGACGGCACAGAGCGCGACGGCGAGGGTGCGACGAGTCCTCATGAGGGTTGTTCTCCTGGGAGCTGGGCCACGGCTAACCGGGCTCTGGCGTCTGGAAGGTGCGTGCACGGGCAGGGCCGCCTGGCGTCCTTGCCGGCGGCGGCCCCGCGTGGTCTCGAAGCGTCAGTGGTGGAGGATCTTCGAGAGGAAGTCCTTGGCACGGTCGGAACGCGGCGCGGTGAAGAAGGCGTCCGGGGTGTTCTGTTCGACGATCCGGCCGTCGGCCATGAACAGCACGCGGTTGGCGGCGGAGCGGGCGAAACCCATCTCGTGGGTGACCACGACCATCGTCATGCCGTCGGCGGCCAGCTGGCGCATGACCTCCAGCACCTCGTTGACCATCTCCGGGTCGAGGGCCGAGGTGGGCTCGTCGAAGAGCATCACCTTGGGCTTCATCGCCAGCGCCCGGGCGATCGCCACGCGCTGCTGCTGGCCGCCGGAGAGCTGGGCGGGGAACTTGTCCGCCTGCGCGCCGACGCCGACCCGCTCCAGCAGCCCGCGGGCGGTCTTCTCGGCCTGCGCCCGGGCGATCCCGCGCACCTTGACCTGGCCGATGACGACGTTCTCCAGCACCGTCTTGTGCGCGAACAGGTTGAAGCTCTGGAACACCATGCCGACCTCGGCGCGCAGCCGGGCCAGCTCCTTGCCCTCGTCGGGCAGCGGGCGGCCGTCGATGGTGATCGTGCCGGAGTCGATGGTCTCCAGCCGGTTGATCGTTCGGCAGAGCGTCGACTTGCCGGAGCCGGACGGCCCGATCAGGACCACGACCTCGCCCTGGACGATCTTCAGGTCGATGTCCTGGAGGACGTGCAGCGCGCCGTAGTGCTTGTTCACGCTGCTCAGCACGACCAGGGGGGCGGCTGCAGGGGTGGAGTCCTCGACCGGATTCTCGGCCATCGCGCCTGCTCCCTCGTGTCGGCCCGTGAAAGTCTGAACTCCCTTGGGCGGCAATGGTGGTACGAAATCCGGGAGCCGCGACCGGCGGAGCCGCAGCCCCCGGTGGGCCGACCATAGGAGTGATGACGACGTGCCGTCAGCCGATCTGAGCGGAACTTGAGGATCACGAAACGGCCACACGCTGCTCGCGGGCTGTTCGCCGGGGCGCCAACGGGGCATGTGACAGCCGGCGTCCGCGCCGGCGCGCCCCGCCCCGTGGCAGCCGTCGGGCGACCGAGCCTGGCGCCGGGCCGCCCACTGGCTCATACTGCGCAGGACCGGGGCCCGACCAGGCGGTCCCGGCGATCAGGTGGGGGAAGGAGGAGAACAGGATGCGATTGCTGCTCGTCGAGGACGACGAACGCGTGGCCGCCGCGCTGGTCGCGGTACTGGGCCGGCACGGCTTCCAGGTCCGGCACGCCCGCAGCGGGCACGAGGCGCTGGACGCCCTGGTGCCGGACGGAAGCGACCCGTACCGGGTGGTGCTGCTCGACCTCGGGCTGCCCGACCGCGACGGCTTCGAGGTGTGCAGCCGGATCAGGGCCGGCAGCGGCGTCCCGGTGATCATGGTCACCGCCCGCGCCGACATCCGCTCCCGGATCCACGGCCTCAACCTGGGCGCCGACGACTACGTCACCAAGCCCTACGACATGGGCGAGCTGCTCGCCCGCATCCACGCGGTGGCCCGCCGCGGCGCCGCCCCCGCCTCGGTGGCGGCGCCCGCGCCCGACGCCGTCCCACAGCAGCGCGGCCCGCTGGAGTCCCGCGGCATCCGGATCGACCGGGAGCGCCGCCGGGTCAGTGTGGACGGCCGGGACGTGCCGCTCACCCGCAAGGAATTCGACCTGCTCGCCCTGCTCGCCCAGAGCCCCGGCGTGGTCTACCGGCGCGAGCAGATCTTCAGCGAGGTCTGGCGCAGCGGCTGGGAGGGCAACGGGCGCACCCTGGAGGTGCACATCGGCTCGCTGCGCAACAAGCTCGCGCTGCCCGGCCTGGTCGAGGCCGTCCGCGGCGTCGGCTACCGCCTGATCCCGGAGTCCCCGGCGCCCGCCGCGGACCCGGCCCCGCCCGCCCCCGCGGAGCGCTGACCGCACGTGCGCACCCGCCTGCTCGGCATCCTGATCGCCCTCATGCTCTGCGTCCTGGCCGCCCTGGGGCTGCCGCTCGCGGCGGCGGTCGCGGCGGCCGAGCAGAGCAGGGTGGTCGTCGACCGGCTCGACGACGCCGCCCGCTTCGCCCAGGACCTGCCCACCTCCGGCCCCTCGGCGGTGGAGTCCGCGCTCAAGGGCGACCCGGAGCCCGCCCCCGGCGACGTCAGCCGCCGGCGCGCGATCGACGCCGAGGTCCGCCGCTACCACGACCTGTACGGCGTGCGGCTGGGCATCTTCCAGCGCGACGGCGTGCCGATCGCCGCCGCCCCCGCCGACTGGCGGGTGCCCCGCGGCTGGGGCGCGCAGGCCTTTCAGGAGGCGCTGGACGGGCGGCGCAGCCACAACCCGCCCCAGGTCTGGCCGTGGACCGACGACCGCACCCTGACCGTCGCCACCCCGGTGGTGCGCGACGGCGACGTGGTCGCGGTGGTGCTCAGCGAGTCCCCCACCGGGGCGCTGCGCACCCGGATCCTGCACAGCTGGCTGGTGATCGGCGCCGGCGAGGCCGCCGCGATGATCGTCGCGGTGCTGCTGGCCGGCCGGCTCACCGAGTGGGTGCTGCGCCCGGTCCGCACCCTCGACCGGGCCACCCACGACATCGCCACCGGCCGGATGGCCGCCCGGGTCGCGCCCGGCGGCGGCCCGCCCGAGCTGCAGCGGCTGGCCCGCTCGTTCAACGAGATGGCCGACCACGTGGTGCTCGCCATGGACCAGCAGAAGGCCTTCGTCGCGGACGCCTCGCACCAGCTGCGCAACCCGCTGGCGGCCCTGCTGCTGCGGGTCGAGGTGCTCGGCCTGGAACTGCCCGAGGGGCACGAGGAGGAGCTCGGCGGCGTCCGGGAGGAGGGCGTCCGGCTGGCCCGGGTTCTGGACGACCTGCTCGGCCTGGCCACCGCCGAGCACGCCCGCCCCGAACCCGAGCAGACCGACCTCGCCGCGCTCACCCTGGCCCGGGTCGACGCCTGGCGGCCGGTCGCCGAGCAGCGCGGGATCGAGCTGAGCTGGGAGGGCCCGGCGCTCGCCGTCGGCATGGCGGACCCGATCGGCTTCGGCTCCGCCCTGGACGCCGTGCTGGACAACGCGCTCAAGTTCGGCCCGGCCGGCAGCGGGGTGCGGCTGAAGGTCTCGGTGCGCCGGGACGAGGTCGCGGTGACCGTCACGGACGCCGGGCCCGGCCTCGCCGAGGACGAGCTGCCCCGCGCCGGGGACCGCTTCTGGCGCAGCCCGCGGCACCAGAACGTGGACGGCTCCGGGCTCGGCCTGTCGATCGCCCGCACCCTGCTGGCGGCGGGCGGCGGTTCGCTCGCCTTCGCCCCGGTCGAGCCGACCGGGCTCGCGGTGACGCTGACGGTGCCGCGGCCGGAGAAGCGGTAGCCCGTACGGGCCCGCAGCGCCCGTACGGTTTCCGGGCTTCAGGGCCTCGCCTTCAGGGCTCCACCTTCAGGACCTTCAGGGCTTCACCGAGCGGTAGTAGCGGGCCGCGCCCTCGTGCAGCGGGAGCGGGTCGGTGTAGACGGCGGTGCGCAGGTCGACCAGCTGGGCGGCGTGCACCTGGGAGCCGATCTGGTCGCGGCTGTCGATCACCGCCCGGGTCATGCCCTCGACCAGGCCCGGGTCCACGTCGTCCCGGGTGATCAGCAGGTTGGGCACGGCCACGGTGGCGACGGCGTCCTTGGGGTCGGCGTTCGGGTAGGTGCCCTTGGGCATGGTGGCTGCCCGGTAGGCGTCGGTGCCGCCGCCCTCCATCTTGTGGATGGCCCCGGCGAGGTCCCCCAGCGGCACGACCCGCATCCGCATGTGGTCGGACAGGTCGGTGAGGGCGCTGGTCGGCAGGCCGCCGGACCAGAAGAAGGCGTCGAGCTTGTTCTCGCGCAGCTGGTCGGCGGCGTCGCCGACGCCCGCCGACACCGGGACGATGTCGTGGTCCGGGTCCAGGCCGGCCGCGGCCAGCAGCCGCCTGGTCACCAGGTTCACCCCGGACTGCGGCAGGCCCACGCCGACCCGCAGCCCCTTGAGGTCGGCCGTGCGGTGCACCGTCGAGGAGGACGGGACGATCAGCTGGAGGTAGTCGTCGTACAGCCGTGCGATCGCCCGCAGCCGGTCCTTGCCCGGGCCCTGGTAGTCGGCGACGGCGTCGGCGGTGGCGATCGCGAAGTCGTCCTGGCCGCTGGTCACCCGGGCCAGGTTGTCGATCGAGCCCTCGGTGTTGTCCAGGGCCAGCCGCACCCCCGGCATGGCCTTGGCGACGTGGGCCTCCAGCAACTGCCCGTACCGGTCGTAGACGCCGCGCTGCACGCCGGTCGCGAAACGCGTCTCGCCGCGCGGGTAGCCGGGCGAGCGGCCCGCCGACAGCCACCAGCCGCCCAGCCCCGCGACCAGCAGCACCAGCACCAGCACCGTCCGCCACAGCGGGCTGCGGGCCGCGGTGCGGACGGCGGCGCCGAGACGGGACGGGGTGGTGGGGGTCATGCAGGGATACTGCCAGGCGCTCCGCCGGAACGGGAGGGGAAACGGTGGGGGAAAAGCGCTTCGCGGCTGCCCGTACCCTGGTCTGGTGAGCGGTGAGAGCGGATTGAAGAGCTACAAGGTCGTCACGTACGGCTGCCAGATGAACGTCCACGACTCCGAGCGGCTGTCCGGCCTGCTGGAGGACGCGGGTTACGTCAAGGCCGGGCAGGAGGGCGACCCGGACCTGGTCGTGTTCAACACCTGCGCGGTGCGGGAGAACGCCGACAACAAGCTGTACGGCAACCTCGGGCAGCTGGCGCCGGTCAAGACCCGCCACAAGGGCATGCAGATCGCCGTCGGCGGCTGCCTCGCCCAGAAGGACCGCGACACCATCGTCCGCAAGGCCCCCTGGGTCGACGTGGTGTTCGGCACCCACAACATCGGCCACCTGCCGGCGCTGCTGGAGCGGGCCGCGGTCGAGCGCAAGGCCCAGGTCGAGATCCTGGAGTCGCTGGAGACCTTCCCCTCCACCCTGCCGACCCGCCGCGAGTCCGCGTACGCCGCGTGGGTCGCCATCTCCGTCGGCTGCAACAACACCTGCACCTTCTGCATCGTCCCCGCACTGCGCGGCAAGGAGGAGGACCGCCGCCCCGGCGACGTCCTCGCCGAGATCGAGGCGCTGGTGGACGAGGGCGTCATCGAGGTGACCCTGCTCGGCCAGAACGTCAACGCCTACGGCTCCGACCTGGGCGACCGCGAGGCCTTCTCCAAGCTGCTGCGCGCCGCCGGCCAGATCGAGGGCCTGGAGCGGATCCGCTTCACCTCGCCGCACCCGCGCGACTTCACCGACGACGTGATCGCCGCGATGGCCGAGACGCCGAACGTGATGCACCAGCTGCACATGCCGCTGCAGTCCGGCTCCGACACCGTCCTCAAGGCGATGCGCCGCTCCTACCGCCAGGAGCGCTTCCTCGGGATCATCCGGAAGGTCCGCGAGGCCATGCCGGACGCGGCGATCTCCACCGACATCATCGTGGGCTTCCCCGGCGAGACCGAGGAGGACTTCGAGCAGACGATGCACGCCGTCCGCGAGGCCCGCTTCACCAACGCCTTCACCTTCCAGTACTCCAAGCGCCCCGGCACCCCGGCCGCCGAGATGGCGGACCAGGTGCCGAAGGCCGTCGTGCAGGCCCGCTACGACCGGCTGATCGCCCTCCAGGAGGAGATCTCCTGGGAGGAGAACAAGAAGCAGGTCGGCCGCGTCCTGGAGATCCTGGTCGCCGAGGGCGAGGGCAAGAAGGACGACAAGACCGACCGGCTCTCCGGCCGCGCCCCCGACAACCGGCTGGTGCACTTCAGCAGGCCGACGGAGCCGGTGCGTCCGGGCGACGTGGTGACCGTCGAGATCACCTACGCCGCCCCGCACCACCTGCTCGCCGAGGGCCCGTCGCTCGCGGTGCGCCGCACCCGGGCCGGCGACGCCTGGGAGAAGCGCCAGGCCAAGCCCGCGGCCAAGCCGGCCGGGGTGATGCTCGGCCTGCCGGGCATCGGTGCCCCGGCCGCGCTGCCCCTGGCCGCTCCGGCGGGCGGGGCCTGCTGCGGCGACTGACGGCCCACTCCTCGAACGGGGCCTGCTTCTCGAACGGGGCCTGCTTCTCGAACGGGGCCGCTCCTCGAACGGGGCCTGCTCCTCGAACGGCGGCCCGGCGGGACTTCGAGTCCGGCCGGGGCGCCCGCGCCGGGTTGGGAGAGTGTGGGGGTTATTAAAAACAGTAGCGGGCCGCGGCCAAGCCAAGGTATAT
>NZ_JBHWIO010000023.1:32024-58639 GCF_042732075.1 Kitasatospora sp. NPDC059812 | reverse complement strand
TCCGCCCCGGGGCCTTGTGCCCCCCGGGGGCCCCCCCCCCTAGGGGGCAGTCCCCCGCCCCGGCGGCCCGGTGGTCATGCCGGGCCGGGGGGGCCCCCCGTCGCCGTTTGGCTAGAGTGATCCGCATGCTGGTAGCCGCCGCCGTGTGCCCCTGTCCGCCGCTGCTCGTCCCGGAGGTCGCCGCCGGGGCGGCCGCCGAGTTGGACCCGCTGCGGGCCGCCTGCGACGAGGCCCTGGCGGCACTGGTCGCGGCCGGGCCGCAGCTGGTCGTGGTGGTCGGCGCCGGGCCGGAGGCCGAGGTGTGGACCGAGGGCGGGGCCGGCTCCTTCCACCGCTACGGGGTGCCGCTGGTCGCCAAGCTGCCCGGCGGCCGGGTCGAGGGGCCGGAGCTGGCACCGTCTCTGACGGTCGGCGCCTGGCTGCTGGAGCGCGCCGGGGTGACGCTGCCGACGCACGCCTGCGCGGTGCCCGCCGACGCGCCCGCCGACCGGATGTTCGGGCTCGGCCAGGGCCTGGCCCAGCTGGCCGACCGGGTCGGCCTGCTGGTGGTGGGCGACGGCAGCGCCTGCCGCTCGGTGAAGGCGCCCGGTTACCTGGACGAGCGCGCCGAGGGCTTCGACGCCGCCCTGGCCGCCGCCCTGGGCTCCGCCGACCTGCCCGCGCTCGCCGCCCTGGACGCCGGGCTGGCCGCCGAGCTCAAGGCCGAGGGCCGGGCGCCCTGGCAGGTGCTGGCCGGCGCCGCGGAGGGCGCCGGCCTCACCGCGCGGCTCGGCTACCAGGACGCCCCGTACGGGGTCGGCTACGTCGTGGCGTCCTGGAGCTGATCGAAGCGCGGGGCGTCAGGCCTGCGGCGCCTGGCCGTTGCCGCTGGCCGGCCCCTCCTCGCCCGGCTTCGGCTTGTGGGCGAAGTCGCCCACCGCGCCCTTGGCCTTGCTGGCGCCGTGCTCGATCTTCTCGCTGTACTTGCCCTTGGTCGCCTTGTCGATCGCGCCGCCGGCCTTGTCCACCGCGTGCTCGATCTGCTCGCTGTGCTTGCCGGCGAGCTCACTGGCCTTGCCCTTGAGCTCCTCGGCCTTGCCCTTGAGGTTGTCCATCAGACCCATGGCGATCTCACCCTTTCGTCCCTGTCTCCTGCCCAACGTCCGTCACCGCCGAACCGTTCGCAAACCGGCTCAACTGCGGAAACGGCTGGAGATGGCCGGAGACGGCCGGACACAGTCACATCGTCGCGCAGTCGGGGCCGACGGGCAGCCCGGTCACCGGTGCGGCGGCGGTTTTGCGAGACTGGAGCGGTGAGCAGCTCCCGTACCGACCAGTCCCGCGCCGCCCAGCCCCGAGTGGTCTGCATCGTCGGCGCGACCGCCGTCGGCAAGTCCGACCTGGCCGTCGCCATCGCCCGCAGCCTCGGCGGCGAGGTGATCAACACCGACTCGATGCAGCTGTACCGGGGCATGGACATCGGCACCGCCAAGCTCACCCCCGCCGAGCGCGACGGCGTGCCGCACCACCTGCTGGACGTCTGGGACGTCACCGAGGCCGCCAGCGTCGCCGAGTACCAGCGGCTGGCCCGGGCCGAGATCGACCGGCTGCTCGCGGTCGGGCGCACGCCCGTCCTGGTCGGCGGCTCCGGGCTGTACGTCCGGGCGGCGATCGACGAGATGGAGTTCCCCGGCACCGACCCGGCGGTCCGGGCCCGGCTGGAGGCCGAGCTGGAGGAGGCCGGCCCGCACGCGCTGCACCGGCGGCTGGCCGAGCTGGACCCGGCGGCCGCGGAGGCGATCCTGATCGGCAACGGGCGGCGGATCGTCCGCGCGCTGGAGGTCATCGAGATCACCGGGCAGCCGTTCACCGCGAACCTGCCCGGCAACACCGCCGTCTACGACGCGGTGCAGATCGGGGTCGCGCTGCCGCGCCCCGAACTGGACGAGCGGATCACGCTGCGGGTCGACCTGATGTGGCGGGCCGGACTGCTGGACGAGGTGCGCGCGCTGGAGCGGCTCGGGCTGCGGGAGGGGCGGACGGCCTCCCGGGCGCTCGGCTACCAGCAGGTGCTGGACCACTTCGCCGGCGAGTGCACCGAGGACGAGGCGCGGGCCGAGACCGTCCGGGCCACCAAGCGCTTCGCCCGCCGTCAGGAGTCCTGGTTCCGCCGCGACGGCCGGATCCACTGGCTGTCCCGGCCGGCCGGCACCGACCCCGTCGAGCTGCTGGAACGCTCCCTGGAGCTGATCGACCGTCAGGAGCGTCCGGCCGGGTAGGCGGGTTCCGGCCAATCCGGCGGTGCACCTGCGCGCGCAGGTGGCCGTGCAGGACGAACCGGCGGTCACGGCCCGATCACGTGATGGCCACGGATCACCCGTCGACGCCGGTCAGGCCCGGAACGCCCGTCTGGACATGCCATCATCGAAGGCGTAGGGGTCGGCCGCGCGGGCCGACCGTGCCCGACCGCGAGTCCGCTCGTGTCGAACTGTCAGGGGAGGCCGCGTGTCGACGGGTACCGGCCCCGAACCCGGCCAGAGCGGGAGTGTCACCGCACCGGCCGACGAGTCGACGAGGGGTGACCTCCCCGTGCTGACCGGCCTGGAGGCACCCACCTCCTACGCGGTCGCACTGCCGGCCCTGGACAACCGCACCCCGGCGGGCGCGGTGCACGAGCGGGAGATCCGACCGCTGCGCCGGCTCCGCTGGTGGCAGACCCTGCCGATCGCCCTGCTGGGCATCCTCGGCTCGCTGATGTTCGCCTTCCCGCTCGCCTTCGGCTCGGCCGGGGCGCGCGCCACCATGGTCGGCATGCTCGGGCTGCTGCTCACCGCCGCCTCGGTCGGCTGGGGCGCGATGGCCGCCCGGCACGCCGGGTACAAGTGGCCGGGCCTGCCGCGCCGCGGCTCCGGGCAGCGGGCCGGCTGGAAGGCGATCGCGCTGTACACCCTGATCGCGCTGGTGGCCTGTGCGCTGGCCGTCTGGCGGGTCGCCTACCTGCGCTGATCTGTCGGCCGCCCCTGCCGGCCCCTCGGCTGCCCGCGCCGATCCACCGGTCGGACCGCCCGGGTGGCCGGTGCGCCCGTTCAGTACCATCGGGAGGGTGAGCGCATCCTCCCCGCAGCCGGTCGGCGTCCCCTTCTTCAAGGGGCACGGCACCCAGAACGACTTCGTCATCGTCCCGGACCCGGACGGCGTGCTGGAGATCGGCCCCGCGGCCGTCGCCGCGCTGTGCGACCGGCGGGCCGGCATCGGCGGGGACGGGCTGCTGCGTGTGGTGCGCTCCGCCGCCGAGCCGGCCGCCGCGGACCAGGCCGACCGGGCCGAGTGGTTCATGGACTACCGCAACTCCGACGGCAGCATCGCCGAGATGTGCGGCAACGGCGTGCGGGTCTTCGCCCGGTACCTGGTCGAGGCCGGCCTGGCCGAGCCCGGTGAGTTCGCGGTCGCCACCCGCGCCGGGGTGCGGACGGTGCGGGTCGCCGAGGACGCCGGGGACGGGACGCCCGGCGAGGTCACCGTCGACATGGGCCGGGCCCGGCTGCCCGGGCCGGACGGCGTCGAGGTCACGGTCGGCGCGCGGCGCTGGCCCGCGCTGAACGTCAACATGGGCAACCCGCACGCGGTGGCCTTCGTGGACAGCCTCGACCACGCCGGGGACCTGCTGTCCGCGCCGCTGACCAGCCCCGAAGGGGCCTACCCGGAGGGCGTGAACGTCGAGTTCGTGGTGGACCGCGGGCCGCGGCACGTCGCCATGCGGGTGTACGAGCGCGGCTCCGGCGAGACCCGCTCCTGCGGGACCGGCACCTGCGCCGTCGCGGTGGCCGCCATCCGCCGGGACGGCGTCGACCCGGCGGTCACCGGCGAGCCGGCCACCTACACCGTGGACGTGCCGGGCGGCCGACTGGTCATCACCGAGCACCCGGACGGCCGGATCGAGAAGACCGGCCCGGCGGTCATCGTGGCCGCCGGTGAGATCGACGCCCGCTGGTGGGCCGAACTGGGGCGTGTCTGACACGTCTGAGGCGCGGCTCGGGCAGCTGACGGCCCGGTTTGCCCATTTCGCGTGCCGGTGAATCCGCCCGTTCGAGTGACGCGTGTCGCGGACGGGAAGCAAGGCATCGCGGAACGTGCTCTGCTCGGTAGCATGGACCACCGGGAAGGCGCCCCTCGGCGGGGTGGCGGCCGGTGATCGCTGCCGGAGGTGCGCCGATGACCATCGAAGCCGGGCAGTCCCTGACGGGGCAGCCGACGTCCGCACGGCAAGCCGGGGCCAGGCGGCCCCTGGGGGAGCTCGGCCGGGCCGCGCTCGGCCGGGCTGGGCGGGCCGCCCTGCTGGCCACCGGCCGGCCGCCCGTCCCGGACGCCCTCGAACCGCTCGTCCGAGTCCACCGCGAACACCATCCGCAGGCCGACCTCGGCCTGCTCGCCCGGGCCTACCGGCTCGCCGAGGCCAGCCACCGGGGCCAGAAGCGCAAGAGCGGCGGGCCGTACATCACCCACCCGCTCGCCGTCACCATGATCCTGGCCCAACTCGGCGCCGGGACAACCACCTTGGTCGCCTCGCTGCTCCACGACACCGTCGAGGACACCGAATTGACGCTCGACCAGGTGAGCGCCGGCTTCGGGCCCGAAGTCGCCTACCTGGTCGACGGGGTGACGAAACTGGAGAAGGTCGACTTCGGCGCCGCCGCCGAGGCCGAGACCTTCCGCAAGATGCTGGTCGCCACCGGCGACGACGTCCGGGTGATGGTGATCAAGCTCGCCGACCGGCTGCACAACATGCGCACCATCCGGCACATGAAGCCGGCCAGCCAGGTGCGGATCGCCAAGGTCACCCGGGACGTGCTGATCCCGCTGGCCGAACGGCTCGGCATCCAGGTGCTCAAGGCGGAGCTGGAGGACATCGTCTTCGCCACCCTGCACCCCGAGGAGCACGCCCGCACCCGGGCCCTGATGGCCGGTCACGAGGGCGAGCCGGACACCCAGCTGGCCCCCTTCGCCCGGCTGCTGGCCCGCCAGCTGTCCGAGACCGGGGTGGTTGCCGAGGTCACCGTCCGGCCCCGGCACTGCGTGTCGCTGCACCGGGTGCTGCTCAAGCGGGCCGCCGCGCCCGGCCCGGACGGGCGGCCGCAGCGGCCGCAGCCCGCCGACTTCGGGCGGCTGCTGGTGGTGGTCGAGGAGAACGCCGACTGCTACGCCGTGCTCGGCGAGCTGCACACCTGCTGGACGCCGCTGCCCGGCGAGTTCAAGGACTTCGTCGCCGCCCCCAAGTTCAACCTCTACCAGTCGCTGCACACCGCGGTGGCGCTCAGCGGCGGCACGGTCGTCGAGGTGCTGGTGCGCACCCGGCGGATGCACGAGGTCGCCGAGACCGGGGTGGTCGCGCTCGGCGACCCGGAGCCGGCCGGCGCCGTCCAGGACGCCGACGAACTCGACCGCACCGACCCGGCCCGGCCCGGCTGGCTCAGCCGGCTGCTGGAGTGGCAGCAGGAGACGCCCGACCCGGACGCCTTCTGGTCCGCGCTCACCGCCGACCTGGCCGGCGACCGCGAGATCACCGTCGTGACGGAGAGCGGCGAAACGCTTCAGCTGAGGGCCGGCGCCACCTGCGTGGACGCCGCCTACCTGCTCGGCGAGGAGACCGGCCACCGGTGCATCGGGGCCCGGGTCAACGGCCGGCTCACCGCGCTCTCCACCGTCCTGCAGGACGGCGACCTGCTCGCCGTGCTCACCGAGGCCGTGCCCACCGGGACCGTGCTCACCGAGGACGGGCCGCGCCCCGCCGAACCCTCCGGGCCCGCGCCCGAGTGGCTCGCGCACGCCCGGACGCCGGCCGCCCGGCTGGCCATCGAACGCTGGCTCGCCGACCACCCGGCCCGGCTCCCGCCGGTGCGCACCGGCCCCTCCAGCGGCCAGCCCGCCCCGCCCGCGCACCGCACCACCGAGCGCCGGCCGACCCCGGTCGCGGTGGCCGGCCGGCCCGGGGCGCCCGTCCGGCTGGCCCGCTGCTGCACGCCCGTGCCGCCGGACGAGGTGGCCGGCTACCCGATCCGCGGCGGAGCCGTCGCCGTGCACCGCACCGGCTGCCCGGCCGGGGAGCGGATGCGCGCGGCCGGGCGCGCCGAGCTGGAGGTCCGCTGGCGGCCGGAGGGCACCCCGGCGGCCGGCCACCGGGCCACCCTGCGGGCCGAGGCGCTCAACCGGCCCCGGCTGCTCGCCGACCTCACGGCGGCCATCTCCGCCGAGGACGTCGGCATCGTCTCGGCCGAGGTCGAACCGCCGCAGGAGCTGCGGGTCCGGCACACCTACACCGTCGAACTGCCCGAGCCGGCCGCGCTGCCCGCGCTGATGCGGGCCATGCTCAAGGTCTCCGGGGTGTACGACGTCAGCCGGCCGCAGGCCCCGGACACCGGCGGGGCCCGCCACCCCGGGGAAAATGGGGATGACCGGTCCGCACCGGGCGTGGGACCATCATGGGGAATTCACGGCCGGTCCACGGCGTTCTCAGGGCACAGGAGCCCCGACGGCACCCGAGGACCTGAGGGGTAGCTCACCTCGCCCGGCGGTAACCGGGGCGGCAGCTGGGCAGACTCCGGGTGGGACCGCACACGGCGGTCCCCACAGGCCATCCGCACCAGCGACCAAAGGACAGAATGACCTCCACGTCCGACACCCGCGACCACGCCGACGCCCCGCGCCGCCTGAACGGTCTGCGGGCGGAAGCCCTCATGGACGAGGACCTCGCGGCCATCGACGAGGACCGCGGCCACGGCCACCACCACTACGACGGCGACCAGTACGACCGCAGCGAGCGTGCCGCCCTGCGCCGCGTCGCCGGCCTCTCCACCGAACTCGAAGACGTCACCGAGGTCGAGTACCGCCAGCTCCGCCTGGAGCGCGTGGTGCTCGTCGGCGTCTGGACGGACGGCACCCTGGAGGAGGCGGAGAACTCGATGGCCGAGCTCGCCGCCCTCGCCGAGACGGCCGGCTCCCAGGTGCTGGACGGCGTCATCCAGCGCCGCGACAAGCCCGACGCGGCCACCTACATCGGCTCCGGCAAGGCGAAGGAACTGCGCGACATCGTCGCGGCCACCGGCGCCGACACCGTGGTCTGCGACGGTGAGCTCACCCCCGGCCAGCTGATCCACCTGGAGGACGTGGTCAAGGTCAAGGTCGTCGACCGGACGGCCCTGATCCTGGACATCTTCGCCCAGCACGCCAAGTCCCGGGAGGGCAAGGCGCAGGTCTCGCTCGCGCAGATGCAGTACATGCTGCCGCGCCTGCGCGGCTGGGGTCAGTCGCTGTCCCGGCAGATGGGTGGTGGCGGCGCCGGCTCGTCCGGCGGCGGCATGGCCACCCGTGGTCCCGGTGAGACCAAGATCGAGACCGACCGGCGCCGGATCCGCGAGAAGATGGCGAAGCTGCGCCGCGAGATCGCCGAGATGAAGAAGGGCCGCGACACCAAGCGCCAGGAGCGCAAGCGCCACCAGGTGCCGTCGGTGGCCATCGCCGGGTACACCAACGCCGGCAAGTCGTCCCTGCTCAACCGGCTCACCGGGGCGGGCGTCCTGGTGGAGAACTCCCTGTTCGCCACCCTGGACCCGACCGTGCGCCGGGCCCAGACCCCGAGCGGGCGGCTCTACACCCTGGCCGACACCGTCGGCTTCGTCCGGCACCTGCCGCACCACCTGGTCGAGGCCTTCCGCTCGACCATGGAGGAGGTCGCCGACGCGGACCTCATCCTGCACGTGGTCGACGGCTCGCACCCCGAGCCGGAGACGCAGCTGGCCGCCGTCCGCGAGGTCATCGTCTCGGTCGACGCGCAGAACGTGCCGGAGATCGTGGTGATCAACAAGGCGGACGCCGCCGACCCGCACGTGCTGCAGCGACTGCTGCGCCGCGAGCCGCACGCCATCGTGGTGTCGGCCCGCAGCGGGGAGGGCATCGAGGAGCTGCTGAAGCTCATCGACGACGAGCTGCCGCGCCCGGCGATCGAGGTGCGGGCCCTGGTGCCCTACACCCAGGGCGGGCTGGTCTCCCGGGTGCACGCCGAGGGCGAGCTGCTCGGCACCGAGCACACCGGCGAGGGCACGCTGCTGCACGCCAAGGTGCCGGCCGAGCTGGCCGCCGAGCTGGAGCGCTACGCGGTGGCGCTGCAGGTCTGAGGCGTCGGGCCGACGAAGGGCCCCCGGACGTGACCGTGATGCCGCTGGGCATCGCGCGAGCGTCCGGGGGCCCTTCGCGTGCCCGTCCGGGGTGCCGGGGCGTCCGTTCCGGGGTCCGCCCGGGGGCTCGTCCGGGCGTGTGGGCGTGTGGGCGTGTGGGCGTGCGGGCCTGCGGGCGTGCGGCCGTGTGGGCGTGCGGGCTACTTCACGTTCTTGGCGAAGTAGTCGAAGGCCTGCTTCGCCTGGTCCTGCAGCGAGGGGCCGGCCAGGTACCCGGGCGGGTTGCGGCTGCCGATCGCGGTGACGCTGATCAGGTTGGGCTTGCCGTCCTTGGTGATGAACCAGCCGCCGCCGCTGGAGCCGCCGGTCACGGTGCAGCCGGTGACGTACATCGGCGGGCGGCTCCGGTCGGGGGAGAGCCTGGCCGGCGGGACCGGGGGCTCGCAGCGGGAGAGCTCCAGGCCGTCGAACGGCCGATCGGTCGGGTAGCCGTAGGCCGCCGCCGAGCCGATCTGCTCGCGCGGGGCGTTGAACCAGACCGGGACCGAGCCGCCGACCGCCTCCTCCAGCGACGCGCCGGAGCCGCCCTCGCCGCGCACCCGGATGATCCCGTAGTCGTACTGGTGGTGGGCGCCGACGCCGCCCTCCCCGAGCCAGGTCGGCGACACCAGCGCGCGCACCGCCGCCCACCGGCCGTACGGGGCGGCCTGCTGCTCGGTGAGCGGTTTGCCGCGGGCCGCCTGGCCGTCCCGGTTGAAACCGGGCACGAAGGTGATGTTCCGCAGCCAGCCGCCGCCCTTGCCGTCGTGCAGGCAGTGCGCGGCGGTGTAGACGAGGTTGCTGCGGCCCGGGTTGGCCGGGTCGGAGACCACCGTCGCGGAGCAGGCCGCGTCGCCCTGGGGCGTGGTGACGAAGAGCCGTCCGACCACGGCGGTGGCCGGGCCGTACGGGTGCGGCTGCGGCGTGGCCGCGACGGCTGCGGGTGGGGCGTCCGGCCGGCCGTCGTCCGGTGCGGCGGTGAGCGGGTACTCCGGGGTGGCCCGCCCCTTGGCGGCGGCCATCCGGGTGGTCGACCAGAAGCCCGGGGCCACCTCGTTGGCGAAGCCGCTGCCGGAGACGAACCGGGCCCAGTCCTCCACCTTCCAGCCCGTCAGGTCGCCCAGGCTGGTGGGGGCCGATGTGGGGAGGGCGGGCGGCGGCGCGGCCGCCGTGGCGCCGGAGTCGTCCGGCCCGCAGGCGGTCGCGGCGAGCGCGAGCACGGCGAGCACCGCGGCGCCGGTCGGTCCGGATCGGCGCCGCGGTCCGCGGCCGGTGTGCTTCGGCATGCTGCATCGTCCCCCGGGGGCGGCCTCCGCCGCCCGTACGGCTTGGTCCGGTCCGACCGGAAAGGGCCTACGGCTTCTTGGAGATCCAGTCCAGCGCCTGCTTGGCGACCGTCTCCAGGTACGGGCCGCTCAGCGAGGTGTGGTCCTCGGTGCCGATGGACGTGTTGCTGACCAGGGCGGTCTTCCCGTCCGGCATGGTGGCGAACCAGCCGCCGCCGCTGGAGCCCTGGGTCATGTTGCAGCCGATGGTGAGCATCGACGGGCGCTTGGCGTCGAACGACAGCCGGGTCGGCTTGCCGCCGTCGCACTTGTACAGCTCCTGGCCGTCGAACGGCTTGTAGAGCGGGTAGCCGACCGCCGCGACGGACATCTTGTCGCGCGGGGCGTCGAACCAGACCGGGACGGCCGAACCGACCGTCTCCTCCAGCGACTTGCCGGAGTCGTTCTGGTTGTGTACCCGCATGACGGCGAAGTCGTACTGGTTCGCGGCGTCACCGGTGCCGCCGCCCTCGACCATCCACTGCGGCGAGGTGGTGACCAGGTCGGCCCACCAGGTGCCCAGCGGGGCCAGTTCGGACAGCGGGGCCTTCTTGCCGCCGCTGGAGGCGCCCGAGTTGTTGTAGGCGGGCACGAAGACCAGGTCCTTGAAGAAGTCGCCGCCCTTGCCCGCGTGCACGCAGTGGCCGGCCGTCCAGACCAGATTGCTCTTGCCCGGGTGCTGCGGGTCGGTGATCACCGTCGCCGAGCAGTTGCCCCGGCCGCCCTGGGCGCTGAAGAACACCTTCCCGGACGGCTGCTTGGTGTACGGGCGGGGCACCGGCACGGCCTTGACCACCGGCGGGTCCGGGTCCGTCACGCCGTTGTCGGCGGCCGGCTTGGCGGTGGGCGGGGCCGGATCGGCGGGCTTGGAGTCGCCCATCTTGTCCGGGTTCCAGAAGTCCTTCACCACCGGGTTGTTGAAGACGTGCTTGGACGCCCACGAGTCCCAGTCCTCGAACTTCCACTTCTTCAGGTCGTCCCAGGACTTCGGCAGGCCCTCCAGCAGGCTGGTCGGGATGCCCGACGGGAGGGTGATCCCGCCGATCACGCCGCCCCCCGGGGCGGCGGTGCTGGACGCGGGCGGCGGCGCGGCGCTGCCGCCCCCGTCGCCCGCCGGACCGTCCGGCCCGCAGGCGCTCGCCGCGAGCAGCGTCCCCGTGACGAGGGCGACGGCCATGGCTGACCGGTGGATCGATGGCATGTGTGCGCTTCCCCCTGTGCTCGATCGGGCTGTCGTGCGGCGACTCGCCGCTGTGGAGTCTTCCACCGGTCACCAGGACGGCGGCGGCCGCCCCCCGGGTTGCGGCCCTGACCGGAGGTCACCGATCCGTGACGTGGCCACGATCGGCCCGGCGACCCAGCAGGGCCCCGCGCGCCGGACGCGGACAATCCCCGATCTTCACCCGGACGAGTGAGCCGACCTTGTGATCACCCGTCAGGGATAGGTAACCCTTACCTGACGCGACGGTGCGAGCGCCCGCCGATCCTCTCCACCACCCGCGCGCGTCCGCACCCCCACGCGCCCCAAGGAGCAGCCTTGAGCACCGCCCTCACCGGAGCCCCGCCCGCCCCGCTGCTGCACGCGGACCGGCCGGCCGAGCCCGATCCGCTGCTGCACCCGGACCCCGCCGTCGCCGCCGAACAGGCCGCCCTGGAAGCCCTGCTGCGCTGCTGGACGCGCGAGACCGGCGCCCGCCCCGGCCCCGACGGCCGGCTGCGGATCGCCGTCCTCGGCGGCGCCGCCCGGCTCTCCGCCCCCGTCCGCTACTGGTCGCCCGGCGGCTGGCACCGGTTCGGCCCCGCCGTCCTCTCCGCCGGGGAGGGCACCGCCGACGCCCCCGTGGACGCCGTCACCACCGCCGCGCTGCTCGCCGCCGCGGCCGCCGACCGCCCCGACCCCGGGCAGGTCGCCGACCTCGCCGCCCGGGTCGCCGACTCGGTCGTCCGCACCGCCGACATCCTCGCCCACCGCCGCACCACCGCCCCCGCCGGCGGCCCCGAACGCTCGCACTTCCTCGCCGCCGAACAGTCCCTGCTGCTCGGCCACCCGCTGCACCCCACCCCGAAGAGCCGCGACGGCCTCGGCCCGGCCCAGAGCGCCGCCTACTCGCCCGAACTGCACGGCTCCTTCCAACTCCACTGGTACGCGGTCCACCGCGACCTGCTCGCCGCCGGCTCCGCCCTCACCGACAGCGCCGACCGGATCACCGCGGACCTGCTCGGCGACCACGCCGCCCTGCCGCCCGGCACCGCCGCCCTGCCGCTGCACCCCTGGCAGGCCCGCGAACTCGCCCACCGCCCGGCCGTCGCCGCCCTGCTCGCCGACGGGCTGCTGCACGACCTCGGCCCGGCCGGCGAACCCTGGTACCCCACCTCCTCGGTGCGCACCGTCTACCGCCCCGGCACCCCCTGGATGCTCAAGCTCTCGCTCGGCCTGCGGATCACCAACTCCCGCCGGGAGAACCTGCGCAAGGAACTCCACCGCGGCCTGGAGGTGCACCGGCTGCTGGAGAGCGGCCTGGCCGCCGAATGGCACCGCGCCCACCCCGGCTTCGACATCGTCCGCGACCCGGCCTGGATCGGCGTCGACCACCCCGCCCTCGGCGACCCGGGCGGCCTGGACACCGTGCTGCGCGCCCAGCCCTTCGCCCCCGCCGACCGCGCGCTGTGCGTTGCCGGGCTGGTCGCCGAACAGCCGCTCGGCACCGGCGACACCGTGCCGTCCCGGCTCGGCGACACCCTGCGGGCGCTCGCCGTCCGCTGCGGCCGCCCGCTGCGGACCGTCGCCGCCGAATGGTTCCTGCGCTACCTGGACGCCGTCGTGCTGCCCGTCCTCTGGCTGGACGGCACGGCCGGCATCGCCCTGGAGGCGCACCAGCAGAACAGCCTCGTCCTGCTCGACGCCGACGGCTGGCCCAGCGGCGGCCGCTACCGAGACAACCAGGGCTACTACTACCGGGAGAGCGCCGCCGACCGGCTCACCGCGCGGCTGCCCGGGCTCGGCGAGCACAGCGACACCTTCCTGCCCGACGAGGTGATCGACCACCACTTCGCCTACTACCTCGGCATCAACCACGTCCTCGGCCTGGTCGGCGCCTTCGGCAGCCAGGGGCTCGCCGACGAGACCGTGCTGCTGGCCGGGCTGCGCCGCTTCCTGGCCGGCCCGCGGGCCGCCGCCACCGGCTCGGCGCTGCCCGGGCTGCTGCTCGACGCGCCCACCCTGCCCTGCAAGGCCAACCTGCTCACCCGGATCAACGGCCTGGACGAACTGGTCGGCCCGGTCGCCTCCCAGTCCGTCTACGTGGACATCCCCAACCCGCTGGCGGGCGCATGAGCCTGCTCGACGACCCGGCGGGATGGGGCGCGATCCCCACCCCGGCCGGCGAGTTCCGGCTCAGCCCGGTCCGACTGCCCACCGACCTGGACCTGCTCGCCGGGTGGATGAACGACCCCGAGATCGCCGCGTTCTGGCGGCTCGCCGGGCCGCCCGACGCCACCGAACGGCACCTCCGGGCCCAACTCGACGGCGACGGCCGCAGCGTGCCCTGCCTCGGCCTGCTCGACGGCGCCGCGACGAGCTACTGGGAGGTCTACCGCGCCGACCTCGACCCGCTCGCCCGGCACTACCCGGCCCGGCCGCACGACACCGGCGTCCACCTCCTGATCGGCCCCGCCGAGAGCCGCGGCCGGGGCCTCGGCGCCGTCCTGCTGGCCGCCCTCGCCGAGCGGATCCTGCGGCGACGGCCCCGCTGCGAACGGGTCGTCGCCGAGCCGGACGTCCGCAACCGGCGCTCCGTCCGGGCCTTCGAACGGGCCGGATTCCGGCTGGACACCGAACTCGACCTGCCCGACAAGCGCGCCGCCCTGATGGTCCGTGCCCGCGTCCCCTTCGTCGCCTAGGACACCCCCGTGGACACCCCAGCACCCCAGCCGCCGTACGACCTGCTCGGCGTCGGCATCGGCCCCTTCAACCTCTCGCTCGCCGCGCTCGCCGCGCCCGTCCCCGGCCTGCGCACGCTCTTCTGCGACCAGCGCCCGGAGTTCCGCTGGCACCCCGGCATGCTGGTGGACGGGGCCCGGATGCAGGTGCCGTTCCTCGCCGACCTGGTCTCCCTCGTCGACCCGACCAACCCCTGGTCCTTCCTCAACTACCTGCGCGACCAGGACCGGCTCTTCCCGTTCTACTTCGCCGAGCGCTTCCAACTGCCCCGCCGCGAGTACGACCACTACTGCCGGTGGGCCGCCGAACGGCTCGCCAACTGCCGCTTCGGCACCGAGGTCACCGCGCTGCACTGGGAAGCCCCGCACTTCCGGGCCGAGCTGACCGACACCGCGACCGGGCGGCGGACCGAGGTGCACGCCCGCAACCTCGCCCTCGGCGTCGGCACCCGGCCCGTCCTGCCCGAGGCCTTCACCGCCCTCGACGGCCACCCGCGCGCCTTCCACTCCGCCGACTACCTGGACCGCCGCGGCGACCTCGCCGGCGCCCGGGACATCACCGTGGTCGGCAGCGGGCAGTCCGGCGCCGAGGTCTTCCTCGACCTGCTCCGGCGCCACGACGGCGACGGCGTCCGGCTGCGCTGGCTCACCCGGACCAGGGCGCTCGCGCCGATGGAGTACTCCAAGCTCGGCCTGGAGCACTTCACCCCCGACTACACCCGCTACTTCCACAGCCTGCCCGAACCCGTCCGGGACGCGCTGGTCGCCGCCCAGTGGCAACTGCACAAGGCCGCCAGCGCCGAAACCCTCGCCGAGATCCACGACCACCTCTACGAACGCACCATCGGCCGCCCGATCGACACCGCCCCGGTCGACATCACCCCCGGCACCGCCGTCACCGAAGCCCGCCCCGGCCCCTGCGGCGGCCTCGAACTGCACTGCCGGCACGGCGACTCCGGCGTCGAACACGTCCTGCGCACCGACGCCGTGGTGCTCGCCACCGGCTACCGGGCCGCCCGCCCGGCCGCGCTCGAACCGCTCGCCCGGCTGATCGACTGGGACGGGGACGGGCGCTACCGGGTCGACCTCGACCACCGGGTCGCCACCCGGCCCGAACTCACCGGCGGCCTCTACGTCCAGAACGCCGAACTGCACACCCACGGCGTCGGCGCCCCCGACCTGGGGCTCGGCGCCCACCGGGCCGCCGTCATCCTCAACGCCGTCACCGGCCGGACCGTCCACCGGCTGCCCGCCCGCACCGCCTGGACCGGCTTCGCGCCGCCCCGGACCGCCCCCGCCGCCGAGGGCGCCCCCACCGAGAGCACCCCCGCCATCCCCCGTCCCCAGGAGCTGACCCGTGCCGCAACCGTCGGCCGCTGAACCGCCGTTGTACCTGCCCCCGCACCTGACCGCCGGGCACTGGCGGCGGGCCGGGCGCGCCCTGCTGGCCAAGATGCTCGGCGAGTTCGCCTACGAGGAACTGCTCACCCCCGTCCGCGCCGCCTCCGACGGCGAGTACCTGCTCTGGCTGCCCGAGGCCGAGTACCGCTTCACCGCCCGCCGCGGCGCGTACGGAAGCTGGCGGGTCGACCCGGAGTCGGTCCGCTGCTCCGACCCGGACGGCCTCGACCCGCTGCGCTTCCTCCCGCACGCCCGGCACGCCCTCGGCCTGCGAGGCGAGACCACCGGCCACCTGATCCGCGAACTCACCGCCACCCTGACCGCCGACGCGCACCAGCTCGCCACCGCGCTCACCGCCGCCGAACTCGCCGACCTCGACCACCCCGCCCTGGAGGGCCGCCAGGACGGCCACCCCTGGATCGTCCCCAACAAGGGCCGGATCGGCTTCTCCGCCACCGATGCCGCCCGCTGGGCCCCGGAGGCCCGCACCCCGCGCCCGCTGCCCTGGATCGCCGTCCACCGCCGGCTCGCCGAGTACCGCGGCGTGCCCGGCCTGGAGCGGCCCGAGCAGCTGTACGCCCGCGAACTCGACGACCCGGACGCGCTGCGCGCCGCCCTCGGCCCGGCCGCCGCCGACTACCTGCTGCTGCCCGTCCACCCCTGGCAGTGGGACGAGACGATCGTCCCGCTGTTCGCGCCCTGGATCGCCTCCGGCGAGATCGTCCCGCTGCCCTCCGACGGCGACCCACGGCTGCCCCAGCAGTCCATCCGCTCCTTCTTCAACACCGCCCACCCCGAGCGCTGCACCGTCAAACTGCCGCTGTCCGTCCTCAACACCCTGGTCTGGCGCGGCCTGCCCACCGAACGCACCCTCGCCGCGCCCGCCGTCACCGCCTGGATCCACGGCCTGCGCGACGCCGACCCCTACCTGCGCGACGAGTGCCGGGTGATCCTGCTCGGCGAGATCGCCTCCGTCACCGTCGACCACCCGCTCTACCGCGAGCTGCCCGAGGCGCCCTACCAGTACAAGGAACTCCTCGGCGCGATCTGGCGCGAACCGCTCGGCCCCTTCCTGGCCGGCGGCGAACGCGCCCGCACCCTGGCCGCCCTGCTGCAGACCGGCTCCGACGGCCGGGCGCTCGCCGCCGAACTGATCGCCCGCTCCGGGCTCACCCCCGCCGCCTGGACCGGCCGGCTGTTCAGCGCGGTGCTGCCGCCGCTGCTGCACTTCCTCTACCGGTACGGGCTGGTCTTCTCCCCGCACGGCGAGAACGCCATCGTCGTCTTCGACGAGCACGACGCGCCGACCCGGCTCGCGGTCAAGGACTTCGTCGACGACGTCAACCTCAGCGACCAGGACCTGCCCGAACTACGCGACCTGCCCGCCGAGGTCGACGACGTCCTGCTGCGGGACGGCCCGCAGGGGCTCTGCCAGTTCCTCCACTCCGGGCTGTTCATCGGCGTCCTGCGCTACCTCGCCCCGCTGCTGGAGGCGCAGACCGGGCTGCCCGAGGCCGAGTTCTGGGCCCTGCTGCGGGCCGAGATCCGCCGCTACCAGGACCGCTTCCCCGGCCTGGGCGAGCGCTTCGAGCTGTTCGACCTGTTCCGGCCGCGGATCGACCGGCTCTGCCTCAACCGCAACCGGCTGCTGCTCGACGGCTACCAGGACCGCCCGCATCGCCCGCACGCCGCCCGGTACGGGACCGTCCCCAACGCCCTGGTGACCCTGGAGGCGGATCTTCCCGGGCGACGGAGCCGGATTGTCACCCCAGCCCCGTAGGCTGGGAGGGTCATGACGAACGACTCCGAAACCCAGCTCCCCGGCGAGACCGAGCTCCCTGGCGAGGACGGCGGCGCCGCCGCCGACGTCGAGGAAGCCGTCGCCGTTCCGCGCTCCCGCATCCCCGACCTGCTGCACGCCGCGGTGGCGGCCGTCGGCGGCGTCGAGCGCCCCGGTCAGCTCCGGATGGCCGAGGCCGTCGCCGACGCCGTCGACAACGCCGAGCACCTGCTCGTCCAGGCCGGCACCGGCACCGGGAAGTCCCTCGCCTACCTGGTGCCCGCGCTCGCCCACGGGGACCGTGTGGTGGTCGCCACCGCCACCCTGGCGCTGCAACGCCAGCTCGTCGAACGGGACTTGCCGCGCACGGTCGAGGCGCTGCACCCGGTGCTGCGCCGCCGCCCGCTGTTCGCGATGCTCAAGGGCCGCTCCAACTACCTGTGCCTGCACCGGGCCAACGAGGGAACCCCGAGCGACGAGGGCGAGGGCCTGTTCGACGCGGCCGAGGCGCTCGGCGGGCCCGCCAGCAAGCTCGGGCAGGACGTGCTGCGGCTGCGCGAGTGGGCCGACGAGAGCGACACCGGGGACCGGGACGACCTCAGCCCCGGCGTCTCCGACAAGGCCTGGGCCCAGCTGGCGGTCACCTCCAAGGAGTGCCTGGGCGCCACCCGCTGCGCGTACGGGCAGGAGTGCTTCGCCGAGAAGGCCCGGGAGCGGGCCAAACTGGCCGACGTCGTGGTCACCAACCACGCGATGCTCGCGATCGACGCGATCGAGGGCGCGCCGGTGCTGCCCGAGCACGGGCTGCTGATCGTCGACGAGGCGCACGAACTGGTCAACCGGGTCACCGGCGCGGCCACCGCCGAGCTGACCGTCGGCGCGGTCAACCGGGCGGTCAAGCGCGCCGCCCGGCTCGCCAACGAGAAGGCCGTGGACGCCTTGCAGGCCGCCGCCGAGAACTACCACGGCCTGATGGAGACCGCCCAGCCCGGCCGGGTCGAGGAACTGCCCGAGTACCTGGCGTACGCGGTCACCTCGATCCGGGACGCCGCCCGCCAGGTGATCAGCTCGCTCGGCGAGACCCGCGACAAGGGGCTCAGCGACGAGGACGCGGTCCGCAAGCAGGCGATGGCCTCCGCCGAGTCGCTGCACGAGACCGCCGAGCGGCTGCTGGAGGACTCCGAGTACGACGTGGTCTGGATCGAGCGCAGCGACCGCTTCGGCATGGGCACGGGCTCGCTGCGGGTCGCGCCGCTCAGCGTCTCCGGGCTGCTGCGCGAGGGCCTCTACAAGGAGCGCTCGGTGGTGCTCACCTCGGCCACCCTCAAGCTCGGCGGGGACTTCAACGGCGTCGCCGCCTCCGTCGGCCTGCCCTCGGACTCCCGGCTGCCGGACCAGCGCACCCCCGGGGACAATCCTTCGGCCGGGTCCGGGTCCGGGTCCGGGTCCGGGTCCGGTTCCGGCTTCGGCGAGGACGCGGTGCCGCACTGGCGCGGCATCGACGTCGGCTCGCCGTTCAAGTACCCCAAGCAGGGCATCCTGTACGTCGCCCGGCACCTCGCCGATCCCGGCCGAGATCCCGAACGGCCCGACATGCTGGACGAGTTGGCGGAGCTGATCGGCGCGGCCGGCGGGCGCACGCTGGGCCTGTTCTCCTCGATGCGCGGCGCCCAGACGGCCGCCGAGGCGCTGCGGGAGCGGCTGGACAACCGGATCCTGCTCCAGGGGGAGGACACCCTGGGCGAGTTGATCCGGGAGTTCGCCTCGGACGCGTCCACCTGCCTGTTCGGCACGCTCTCGCTCTGGCAGGGCGTGGACGTACCCGGCTCGGCCTGCCAGCTGGTCGTGATGGACCGCATCCCGTTCCCCCGGCCGGACGACCCGCTGATGAGCGCCCGCCAGAAGGACGTCGAACAGCGCGGCGGGAACGGCTTCATGGCCGTCGCGGCGACGCACGCGGCGCTGCTGATGGCGCAGGGCGCCGGCCGGCTGGTGCGCGCGGCCGAGGACCGGGGCGTGGTCGCGGTGCTCGACCCGCGGGTGGAGACCAAGCGGTACGGGAGCTTCTTCCGCTCCTCGATGCCGGAGTTCTGGTACACCACGGACCGCAACCAGGTGCGCCGCTCGCTGGCGGCGATCGACGCCTCGGCGCCGCCGGTCAAGCCGGTGGTGAAGCGGGGCTGAGCGGTGCGGTGATCCGGGGCTCCGTCCAGCCCCCCCTGGGGGCCGAGGCGGGGTCCGGACGCCCCCGGAGACGCCGGAGGGGCTCCCCGCGATCACGCGGTGGAGCCCCTTCCCGCTGGGTGCGCGCGAGGCGTCAGAGGCGGCGCAGGACCGCGACGACCTTGCCCAGGATGGTCGCGTTGTCGCCGTTGATCGGCTCGTACGCCGGGTTGTGCGGCATCAGCCAGATCCGGCCGTCCTCGCGCTTGAGCCGCTTGACCGTGGCCTCGCCGTCGATCATCGCGGCCACGATGTCGCCGTTCTCGGCGACCGGCTGGCGGCGCACGGTGACCCAGTCGCCGTCGCAGATGGCCGCCTCGATCATCGAGTCGCCGCGCACGGTGAGCGCGAACAGCTCGCCCTCGCCGACCAGCTGGCGGGGCAGCGGGAAGACGTCCTCGACCGTCTGCTCGGCCAGGATCGGGCCGCCGGCGGCGATCCGGCCGACCAGCGGCACGTACGAGGTGGACGGCCGGCCGGCCGTCTCGGCGGTGTTCGGGCGGGCCACCTCGACGCCGCGGACCTCGTAGGCGCGCGGGCGGTGCGGGTCGCGGCGCAGGAAGCCCTTGCGTTCCAGTGCCATCAGCTGGTGGGCGACCGAGGAGGTGCTGGACAGGCCGACGGCCTGGCCGATCTCGCGCATGGACGGCGGGTAGCCGCGGCGCTGGACGGAGTCCCGGATGACCTCGATCACGCGGCGCTGGCGTTCGGTGAGACCGGCCTCGTCGGTGCGGATGCCGGGGGGGCGGCCGGGCAGCGCGCGGGTGGGCGCCTGGTGGGCGTCGTCGATCGCTGGGGAGTGTTCGATCGGCTGGTCGGGAACGCGGCCCGTGCTGGAAAGGGCCGGGCCGGAGAGGCGCTGGTCTTCGCTACGGTCCATGCTGATGTCCACGCTCTGCTGATTCGTGGTGCGCTGCCCCACCTTGAACTGGGAGTGTTCCTGCACCGGGATGGTGTTGCTTTCGATGGTGTTCACGGCGGCCCCTCTCGACGGCTGTCCTCTCCCCTTTTCCAGCCCAACGCCCCTCCTATCGAAAGGTTGCGCCAAACACACGTTCGAGTGAATTATTCGAGAGTTGGCTGACTCGATCAAGGCTTTGCTGTACATCGAGACTGTGCATCGAGTAAATGTTCGATCGGATCTCGACTTCGGCAGTCTAATCGGTGCCGACACGCCAGGGGTGTCGCTTCCCCCGGAGACCTACATCTAGTGGTTACAGTCCTCTCCGTGCCCAGTACTAGTGGTTACGGCGCATGATCAGCTTGCCGAGGCCGGGGTCGCATCGCATAGACTCAACAGGTCCGCACGTCCTGCCAGGGAGGGATCCTCAGGTGCACTGCCCCTTCTGCCGGCATTCCGACAGCCGTGTTGTCGACAGCCGGACCAATGAGGACGGCAGCTCGATCCGCCGTCGTCGGCAGTGCCCGGACTGCGGCCGCCGCTTCACCACCGTGGAGACGGCCGCACTGATGGTCATCAAGCGCAGCGGGGTCACCGAGCCCTTCTCCCGGGAGAAGGTCATCACCGGCGTCCGCAAGGCCTGTCAGGGCCGCCCGGTCACCGAGGACGCCCTCGCCCAGCTCGGCCAGCGGGTCGAGGAGTGCGTGCGCGCCACCGGCAACGCCGAGCTGACCACCCACGACGTCGGGCTGGCCATACTCGGCCCGCTCAAGGAGCTCGACGTGGTCGCCTTCCTGCGCTTCGCCAGCGTGTACCAGGCGTACGACGGACTGGAAGACTTCGAGGCCGCCATCGCGGAACTCCGCGCCGAGCGGCCCGTCCCCGAGGCGGACGGCACCTGCGTGCCCGTCGCCGCCGCCGCGCCCTAGGAGGCGCCGGCACCCGGCCCCCTGGCGGGCCTTGCTGCACCACGGGTCCCACGGGGCCCACGCATGCCCGGAAAAAGGGCACAGAACACAACAAACCGTGCGCAAGCAGGCGAGGTCTCGGCCTGCCCGCACACCGGAAGAACGAACCAGCGGTGCCCGGACTTTTCAGGGCACTTCGGGCGTTTGCCCAGGAGGAGGAAGAAGTGACAGACACCACGAGCGGTTCCGCACGCGGGTCGAAGTCCGACAAGACCACGGCCAAGGGCGGCGGCAAGGCCCCCAAGGGCGGTCTGCCGATCGGGCGCATCTACACCACTCCTGGCGTGCACCCGTACGACGAGGTCCGCTGGGAGCGCCGCGACGTCGTCATGACCAACTGGCGCGACGGGTCCATCAACTTCGAGCAGCGCGGCGTCGAGTTCCCCGACTTCTGGTCGGTCAACGCCGTCAACATCGTCACGTCCAAGTACTTCCGCGGCGCCGTCGGCACTCCCCAGCGCGAGTGGAGCCTCAAGCAGATCATCGACCGCGTGGTGCTCACCTACCGCGCCGCCGGCGAGAAGCACGGCTACTTCGCCACCAAGGACGACGCCGAGATCTTCGAGCACGAGCTGACGCACGCCCTCCTCCACCAGGTGTTCAGCTTCAACTCGCCGGTCTGGTTCAACGTCGGCACCAAGCAGCCCCAGCAGGTCAGCGCCTGCTTCATCCTGTCCGTCGACGACTCCATGGAGTCGATCCTCGACTGGTACAAGGAAGAGGGCATGATCTTCAAGGGCGGCTCCGGCGCCGGCCTCAACCTCTCCCGCATCCGCTCCTCGAAGGAACTGCTGTCCTCCGGCGGCAACGCCTCCGGCCCGGTTTCCTTCATGCGCGGCGCCGACGCCTCCGCCGGCACCATCAAGTCCGGTGGCGCCACCCGCCGCGCGGCCAAGATGGTCGTGCTCGACGTCGACCACCCCGACGTCGAGGCCTTCATCGAGACCAAGGTGAAGGAGGAGGAGAAGATCCGCGCCCTGCGCGACGCCGGCTTCGACATGGACCTCGGCGGCGACGACATCACCTCCGTCCAGTACCAGAACGCCAACAACTCCGTCCGCGTCTCCGACGAATTCATGACCGCCGTCGAGAACGGCACCGAATTCGGCCTGCGCGCCCGGATGACCGGCGAGGTCATCGAGACCGTCGACGCCAAGAAGCTGTTCCGCAAGATGGCCGAGGCCGCCTGGGCCTGCGCCGACCCCGGAATCCAGTACGACTCCACCATCAACCACTGGCACACCTGCCCGGAGTCCGGCCGCATCAACGCGTCCAACCCCTGCTCCGAGTACATGCACCTGGACAACTCCAGCTGCAACCTCGCCTCGCTGAACCTGATGAAGTTCCTGCGCGACGACGACTCGTTCGACGCGGACACCTTCGCCAAGGTCGTCGAGCTGGTCATCACCGCGATGGACATCTCCATCTGCTTCGCCGACTTCCCCACCGAGAAGATCGGCGAGACCACCCGCGCCTACCGCCAGCTCGGCATCGGCTACGCCAACCTCGGCGCCCTGCTGATGGCCACCGGCCACGCCTACGACAGCGAGGGCGGCCGCGCCCTGGCCGGCGCCATCACCTCGCTGATGACCGGCACCGCCTACCGCCGCGGCGCCGAACTCGCCGGCGTCGTCGGCCCGTACGACGGCTACGCCCGCAACGCCGCCCCGCACCAGCTGGTCATGAAGCAGCACGCGGACGCCTCGCTCGCCGCCGTCTCGCTCGACGAGCTGGACGCCCCGGTCTGGGCCGTGGCCAACGACACCTGGCAGGACGTCCTGCGGATCGGCGCGCAGAACGGTTTCCGCAACGCCCAGGCCTCGGTGCTCGCCCCCACCGGCACCATCGGCCTGATGATGGACTGCGACACCACCGGCGTCGAGCCGGACCTGGCACTCGTCAAGTTCAAGAAGCTCGTCGGCGGCGGCTCGATGCAGATCGTCAACGGCACCGTCCCGCGCGCCCTCAAGCGCCTCGGCTACCAGGACGAGCAGATCGAGGCGGTCGTCGCCCACATCGCCGAGCACGGCAACGTGGTGGACGCCCCGGGCCTCAAGGCCGAGCACTACGAGGTCTTCGACTGCGCGATGGGCGAGCGGGTCATCTCGGCCATGGGCCACGTCCGGATGATGGCCGCGATCCAGCCCTGGATCTCCGGCGCGATCTCCAAGACCGTGAACATGCCGGCCTCCGCGACCATCGAGGACATCGAGGAGATCTACTTCGAGGCGTGGAAGATGGGCGTCAAGGCGCTCGCCATCTACCGCGAAAACTCGAAGGTCGGCCAGCCGCTCTCGGCGAAGAAGAAGGACTCCGAGGCCAAGGCCGAGGAGGCTCCGGCCGCCGCGGTCCAGAAGGTCGTCGAGTACCGCCCGGTCCGCAAGCGCCTGCCCAAGGGCCGCCCGGGCATCACCACCTCCTTCACGGTCGGTGGCGCCGAGGGCTACATGACCGCCAACTCCTACCCGGACGACGGCCTCGGCGAGGTCTTCCTCAAGATGTCCAAGCAGGGTTCGACCCTCGCGGGCATGATGGACGCCTTCTCCATCGCCGTCTCGGTCGGCCTGCAGTACGGCGTGCCGCTGGAGACCTACGTCTCGAAGTTCACCAACATGCGCTTCGAGCCGGCCGGCCTGACCGACGACCCGGACGTGCGGATGGCACAGTCGATCGTCGACTACATCTTCCGCCGCCTGGCGCTCGACTTCCTGCCGTTCGAGACCCGCTCGGCGCTCGGCATCCACTCCGTCGAGGAGCGCCAGCGCCACCTGGACACGGGCTCCTACGAGCCGCTGGAGTCCGAGGAGCTCGACACCGAGTCGCTCGCCCAGTCGGCCCCGGTGGTCGCCACCCCGGCCCCCGCCGTCGAGGCGCCCAAGGCCCCCAAGGCCTCCCCGGCGCAGGCTCACAACTCCACGGAGCTGATGGAGATCCAGCTCGGCCTCAACGCCGACGCCCCGCTCTGCTTCTCCTGCGGCACCAAGATGCGCCGCGCCGGCAGCTGCTACCTCTGCGAGGGCTGCGGCTCCACCAGCGGCTGCAGCTGACCGCCGGTACTGACCCCGCGCGGGTGAGCCACCGCTGAGGCGGGGCGAGGACTTCACGTCCTCGCCCCGCCTCTTCTCGTTGTCCGGGCACTTCGCGGACGCCGATGTCACGGATGGGGGCGGTGGGCGGTCGGTAGGGGTGACGGTGTTCGGCGGGAGGAGTGGTGTGGTGATGGGGATGGTGCTGGTGACCGGGGCGACGGGGGTCCTGGGGCGGGAGGTGGTGCGGCTGCTGGTCGCGCGCGGGGTGGCGGTGCGGGGGTTGAGCCGGCGGGTGCGGAGCGGGGGCGCGGGGGTCGAGTGGGTGGTCGGGGACCTCGTGACCGGGGAGGGGATCGCCGGGGCGGTGGCGGGGGTCGAGGTGGTGGTGGACTGCGCGACCACGGTGGGGCGCAAGGACGTGGCCGCGGTCCGGACGCTGGTGGCGGAGGCCGGGAGGGCGGGGGTACGGCACCTGCTGTACGTGTCGATCGTCGGGGTCGACCGGGTGCCGATCCCGTACTACCGGGCGAAGCTCGCCTGTGAGCGGGTGGTGCGGGAGTCGGGGCTGGGGTGGACGGTGCTGCGGGCGACGCAGTTCCATGACCTGTTGCTGAGGATCTTCGACGTGTCGGCGCGGTTGCCGGTGTTCCCGGTGCTTGGCGGGGCGAGCGTCCAGCCGGTGGACGTGCGGGAGGTGGCCGCGCGGGTGGCGGAGCTGGTGGGGGAGGGGCCGGCCGGGTACGCGCCGGAGGTGGGCGGGCCGCGGGTGCGGCCGTACCGGGAGCTGGCCGAGGCGTACCTGCGGGCGTCGGGTCGGCGGCGGGTGCTGCTGCCGGTGCGGGTGCCGGGGGCCTCGGGGCGGGCGCTGCGGGCGGGCGGGAACCTCGCGCCGGAGCGGGCGGTGGGCCGGGGGACCTTCGAGGAGGTGTTGGCGGAGCGGTTCGGCGACCGCTGATGTCAACCAGGGTTGCACCGGGCGTACTGACGGTCGGTCAAGAGGCGTGGCCCCGTCCGGGTTTCCGGGCGGGGGCCGTCGTATCTGTCGCGCGGAGGCGAAGGCGGGGGCCGCGGTCGGGGTGTCGGCGGATGAAGGTCGACGTGGACCTTGGCGGCGGCTGGCGGCTGCGTTAACGTCATCGGATCGGTTCGTCCGTCGCCCTTCGCGATCTCTGCACGCCCGTCTCCGGTACAGCGCGATGTCGTTCAGCCCACCGTCGGCAGCATGCCCTGGCGAGGAGGACCGCATTGACCCTCAACCCGACCGCGCCGTCCGAGAGTTCCGGCTATCGCGGTTCCGGCCGCCGCTTGGCCGCCGTACCCGCCCTGCTTGCGGCGCTGGCCCTGACCGCGGCCTGCTCCAACAGCTCCGGCGGTTCGGGTGGCGGTGGTGACGCGGCGGCCCCGTCGCTGTCCGGTGACTGCGCCAAGTACCAGCCGTACGCCGGGCATTCGGGCACCACGGTGACGATGTTCGCCTCGATCCTCAGCCCGGAGTCGGACAATCTGGAGAAGTCCTGGGCCGAGTTCGCCAAGTGCACCGGCATCAAGATCAGTTACGAGGGCTCGAACGACTTCGAGTCCCAGCTGCCGGTCCGGGTGGCCGGCGGCAACGCCCCGGACTTCGCGATCATCCCGCAGCCGGGCCTGCTGGCGCAGATGGTGAAGAGCGGCAAGGTGGTCAAGCCGCCCGCCCAGACGGTCACCAACGAGGACCGGTGGAGTCCGATCTGGAAGACCTACGGCTCGGTCAACGGCACCTTCTACGCGGCGCCGATGAGCGCCAACATGAAGTCGCTGGTCTGGTACTCGCCGAAGGCCTTCAAGGCGGGCGGCTACGAGGTGCCGAAGACCTGGGCGGACCTGATGGCGCTCAGCGACCGGATCGCCAAGTCCGGTGGTGCCAAGCCCTGGTGTGGTGGCATCGCCTCGGGCACGGCCACCGGCTGGCCGGCCACCGACTGGCTGGAGGAGGTGGTGCTCGGCACGTACGGCGGTGACGTGTACGACCAGTGGGTCGGCCACCAGGTGAAGTTCTCCGACGAGAAGATCACCACCGCGATGAAGACCGTCGCCGGCTGGATGCAGAATCCGGCCTGGGTCAACGGCGGTTACGGCGACGTCAAGTCGATCGCCACCACCACCTTCCAGGACGCGGGCGCGCCGGTCCTCACCGGCAAGTGCGCCATGCTCCAGCAGGCGTCGTTCTACGAGGCGCAGTGGCCCAAGGACACCAAGGTCGGCCCGGACGGCGACGTGTTCGCCTTCCACCTGCCCGCGGTGAACCCGGCGATCCCCAACCCGGTCGAGGGCGGCGGCGAGTTCCTGGCCGCCTTCTCCGGCCGGCCCGAGGTGCAGGCGGTGCAGAACTACCTGTCCAGCTCGGACTGGGCGAGCAGCCGGGTGAAGACCGCGACGGGCTGGGTCTCGGCCAACCAGGGCGTGGACAAGAGCCTGTACACCGACCCGATCGACCGGCTGTCGGCGGACGCGCTGACCGACCCGGCGGCGACCTTCCGCTTCGACGGCTCCGACCTGATGCCGGCCGCCATCGGTGCCGGGCAGGAGTGGAAGTCGCTGACCGCCTGGTTCGCCGAGGGGCAGTCGATCCAGAAGACCGCCGCCGACATCGACGCCGCCTGGCCGCAGTAGCCGTACGGCCGCAGCGGGTGCCTGGCTGTAGTGGGCGCTTGGCCGCAGTGGGCAGGCGCCCGCAGTAGGCGCCTGGCCGTAGTGGGCGCCGGGCCGGACTCGGGCCGGGCCCGGCCGGGCGCCGTTCAGGACCACCTGTCGAGGGGGGGGGGGGGGGCCCCCCCCCCCCCCCCCCCCCCCCCCCCCCCCCCCCCCCGGGCCCCCCCCGCCGCGA
>NZ_JBHWIO010000023.1:3180-32014 GCF_042732075.1 Kitasatospora sp. NPDC059812 | reverse complement strand
GCGGGCGCCGGCCGCGCCTCGCCCCGACCCCACACTCCAAAGACCGCTCTCACCCTCTGTCGCGCCGCACGCACCCCCACCACCCCCCCCCCCCCCCGCCCCTTCCCACCAGAACAGGAGGGACGCACCGTCATGTCCGTACCCGGAACCCCTTCACCGGTCACCGCGCTCGCCACCGGCTCCTGGGGCGACGCGGCGGTCAAGTTCGGCAACAGCCTCGGCGCCGTCGCGGGCTTCCTCGGCATCCTGCTGCTGGTCTTCTTCGCCGCGGGCCGGGCCCGGGGCCGGCTCTCCCGCCCGCTGTCGGTGGTGGTGTTCCTCGGCCCGGCCGCGGTGCTGCTGCTGGTGGGCCTGGTCGTGCCGCTGATCCGCACGGTCTATCTGAGCCTGCAGAACGCCGACGGCAGCGGGTTCGTCGGCGGCGAGAACTTCGGCTGGGCGTTCACCACCGACTCGGTGCAGAAGGTGCTGGTCAACACGCTGCTCTGGCTGGTGGTCGCGCCGTTGGCGGCGACCGGCCTGGGCCTGGTGCTGGCGCTGCTGGTGGACCGGATGCGCGGCCAGGCGGTGTACAAGTCGCTGATCTTCATGCCGATGGCGATCTCGCTGGTCGGCGCCTCGATCATCTTCAAGTTCGTCTACGAGTCGCGTGGACCGGGCCAGTCGCAGATCGGCCTGCTGAGCCAACTCGCCATCGCGGTGGGCTGGGACGATCCGCCGAACTGGATGCTCTCGCAGCCGTTGAACACCTTCCTGCTGATGGCGGTGATGGTCTGGGTGCAGACGGGCTTCGCGCTGGTGGTGCTGTCGGCGGCGATCAAGGCGATCCCCGACGAGGTCACCGAGGCGGCCCGGCTGGACGGTGCGCAGGGGGTGCGGCTGTTCTGGTACGTCACGGTGCCGATGATCCGCACCACGGTGGTGGTGGTGCTGACCACCATCATGATCATCACGCTGAAGGCCTTCGACATCGTCCGCACCATGACCGGCGGCAACTTCGGCACCCAGGTGCTGGCCAACGAGATGTACTCGCAGTCCTTCGTGCAGTTCAACACCGGGCGGGGCAGTGCCCTCGCGGTGATCCTCTTCCTCGCGGTGCTGCCGTTGGTGGCCTACAACATCGTCCAGCTGCGGAAGGAGCGTGCGGTCCGATGAGCGCACCGCACGACAGGCCGGCCCGCGCGATGAGCGCGCCGCACGGCAGCCCGGTCCGGAAGGCCTTCAGCAGCCCGCTGGCCTCGGTCTTCGTGATCGCGGTGACCGTCCTGTGGACGATCCCGACGGTGGGCCTGCTGGTGACCTCGCTGCGCCCCAAGCAGGACGTGACGGCGAACGGCTGGTGGAACGCCTTCCTCCACCCGGACCTGGGCCTGGGCAACTACCACACGGTGCTGTTCGAGGGCGGCTCCGGCGTCTCCACCGGGCTGATGCCGTTCCTGGTGAACTCGCTGGCGATCAGCGTCCCGGCCACCCTGTTCCCGCTGGTGCTGGCGGCGATGGCGGCGTACGGGCTGGCCTGGGTGCGGTTCCGGGGGAGCGACACGGTGTTCTTCGCGGTGTTCGCGCTCCAGGTGGTGCCGATCCAGATGGCGCTGATCCCGCTGCTGCGCCTCTTCTCCGGCGGCGCGCACCTGGGCTCGCTGACGCTGATCCCGGCGGTGGACCTGAAGGGCAGCTATGCACCGGTGTGGCTGGCGCACACCATGTTCGCGCTGCCGCTGGCGGTGTTCCTGCTGCACAACTTCATCGCCCAGCTGCCGCGGGACCTGATGGAGGCGGCGGTGGTGGACGGGGCCTCGCACTTCAAGATCTTCCGTTCGATCGTGCTGCCGCTGTGCACCCCGGCGCTGGCCTCGTTCGCGATCTTCCAGTTCCTGTGGGTCTGGAACGACCTGCTGGTCGCGTTGACCTTCGCGGGCGGCACGCCGGAGGTGGCGCCGATGACGGTCCGGCTGGCGCAGCTGTCCGGGTCCTTCGGCGGGCGGTGGGAGCTGCTGACGGCCGGGGCGTTCCTGTCGATCGTCGTCCCGCTGATCGTCTTCTTCAGCTTGCAGCGGTACTTCGTCCGGGGCCTGCTGGCCGGGTCGGTGAAGGGGTAGCGGAGGGGTGGTGGAGGGGCCCCGGGAGGGGTGTGGGAGGACCGCGGGAGCGGTGCGGGAGGGCTCCGGGAGCGGTGGTGGGAAGGCGGGCCGAGGTTTCTGAACTTGTTCAGAACTGAGTTTTGAACCTGTTCAGAATGGTCTACAGTCGGCTGCAGCCGCGGCGCCGAGCGCGCCCGACGGCGGACTGCCCCAAGGGCGGCTTCCGCATGCCCGCCGACCACCGAGGGGGACTCATGTCCGGCCCGTCCACGCCTGCCCTGGCCGACCTGCCACCTGAGCCCGGGCCCGCGACACATGGAGCCGCGGCACATGGACCCGCGACACATGGGCCCGCGACGTTCGGACCCGGACCTGGCCCTCATTGGGGATCCGGGATGCCCGTGCCGCCGCACCGCGGGTGGCTGCGCCCGAGCGACCCCGAGCGCAGGGCGGCCGCCACGCCCCGGGTCCTCCTCCTGGCACTGCTCACCGGCCTGCTGACAGCCTGGCTGCTGTTCGACGGCGTGGGCGTCAACCTGCTGATCTGCGCCGGCGCCACCGCTGCCGCGGCCGGTCTCGCCGCCCGGTCGGCGGGCCGCCGGATCCGGCCCTGGACGGTGGTGTGGAGCCTGCTCGCCGTCGCCCTGCTCGCCGTTCCGGCGCTCTGGGAGGCGGGCTGGCCGGTGTCGCTGTCCATCGGGTGCGCGCTCGGCCTGGCCTCGCTCGCGCTGCACGGCGGCCGCCGCTGGGCGGGCGTCCTGCTCCCCCTGCCCGCCGTCCTCTGGCAGCTGCCGCCCGGCGTGCTCTGGCTGAGGGACGGGCTGCGCGGCCGGAGTCTGCCCTACCGGGGCCGCATCGTCCCGGTGCTCAAGGCACTCGCGGTCGCCGCCGTCCTGCTGACCGTCTTCGGTCTGCTGTTCGCCGGTGCGGACGCCGCCATGGCGGACCTGCTGGGCAGCCTCAGCCCCAGCCTCGACCTCCGCGGGCTCCCGCTGCGCGCGGCGCTGTTCGCACTGGGGGCGTTCACCGCCCTGGGCTTCGCCCACATCGCGGCCGGGCCCCGCCGCTGGGACCGTACGGTCGTCCGGCCGGGCCGGGCCCGCCGCCGGCTGGAGTGGGCGCTGCCGCTGGTCGCGCTCAACCTGATGTTCGGCGCCTTCGCGGTGATCCAGGCCCTGGTGGTGCTCGGCGGCGCCGACGCCGTCCTGCGCAACACCGGGATGAGCCGCTCCGAGTACGCCCGGCAGGGTTTCTGGCAGCTGAGCGTGATCACCGCGCTCACCCTGGTCGTGGTGGCGGTCGCCAAGCGCTGGGCCCCGCGCAGCACGCCCGCCGACCGCCGGGTGGCGCGGATCCTGCTCGGGGCGCTCTGCGTGCTCGCCCTGGTCGTGGTCGCCTCGGCGCTCGGCCGGATGTGGTTCTACGTCGACGCTTCCGGCCTGACCAGGCTGCGGCTCTGGGTGCTGGTGGTCGAGGGCTGGCTCGGCGTCGTCCTGCTGCTGCTGATCACCGCCGGGCTGACCCGCTCGGCGGGCTGGCTGCCCCGCGTCGTCGTCCTCAGCGGCATGCTCACGGCGGCGGTGTACGGGCTGATGGGCCCGGACGCGATCATCGCCGAGCAGAACGTCGCCCGCTTCGAGCGGACCTCCCGGATCGACCTGCGCAACGTCCGCGACCTCTCGCCGGACGCCGCCCCCGCCCTGGACCGGCTCCCCGCCGTCCAGCGGGCCTGCGCGCTGCAGCTGATCCGCGCCGGGCTGGAGAACCACCCCGGGCCGGCCTGGTACGCCACCAGCGCCTCCGCCGCCCGGGCCCGGGAGATCCTGGCGCAACGGCCGCTGGTGGACCAGTTGGAGGAGGGGCGCACCCCCTGCGAGCGGGCCGGGATGAGGTACCAGGACCTCTGGCCCTGACGCCCGGCTCTGACACCGGTGCCTGCGTCGGTGCCTGACGCCTGCGGCTGCGTCGGGGGCGGAGTAGGGGCGGGAGTCGGGGCCGGGAAACGCGGCCGGGCCGGCCGGGAGCGTGCTGCTCCCGGCCGGCCCGGTGTGGTGCGCTGTGGTGCGGTGTGCCCTGGTCGGGCTCAGTGCATCGCGACGCCGGAGGCCCCGCTCGGCAGGTCGCTGGCCTTGGCCTTGATCACGAAGACCGAGACCACCAGCGCCAGCCCGGCGAGCACGGCACCCACGATGAAGCCGTGCGAAATCCCCTGGGTGAGGACCGAGTTGGCGGCGTCGGTGCCCTTCGGGAACTCGTGGTGCTGCTGGAGGTAGGCCAGCTGGTCCGGAGTGGCCGACTGGAGGAACTTCGGCTGCTGGAGCTTGCCCTCGGCGGTGGCGTAGTGCGCGAAGACCGTGGTCAGGATCGAGAGGCCGAGCGAACCGCCGATCTGCTGCATGGAGTTCAGCAGGCCGGATGCGGCGCCGGTCTCCTGGCCGGGGACGCCCGCGACCGCGAGCAGCATCACCGGGACGAAGATCAGGCCCATGCCGAAGCCGAAGATGACCGTGGGGCCGAGCACCCCGTCCAGGTAGCCGCTGTCCTTGCTCATCTGGGTCAGCCAGGTGAGGCCGACGGTGACCAGCAGGGCGCCGCCCGCCATGAACGGCTTCGGGCCGTACTTGGCCTGGAGGCTGGAGGCGAGCTGCGCGGCGATGATGATCGACACGCTGATCGGCAGGAAGGACACGCCGGCCTTCAGCGGGCTGTAGCCGAGCGGGCCCTGCACGAAGAGCGTGATGTAGAAGAAGATGCCGAACATGGCCGCGGCCAGGCAGAGCATCATCACCAGGCCGCCGGTGCGGTTGCGGTTGGCGAGCAGGTGCAGCGGGGTGATCGGCTGGTCGGTGCGGTTCTCGATCACGACGAACGCGGCGAGCAGCAGCACACCGCCCGCGAAGGAGCCGAGCGTGATGCTGTCCGACCAGCCGTCCGAGGCGGCGCGGATGAACCCGTAGACCAGGCCGACCAGGCCGAGTGTCGAGGTGAGTGCGCCCGGCAGGTCGAAGCGGCCCGCGTGGCGCTCGGACTCGGCGATGTAGCGCGGTGCGGCGAGCGCGATCAGCGCCGCGATCGGCACGTTGACGAAGAAGACCCAGCGCCAGTCCAGGTACTCGGTGAGCAGACCGCCGGCCAGCAGGCCGATCGCGGCACCGGACCCGGCCACCGCCGAGAAGACGCCGAACGCCTTGTTGCGTTCCGGCCCTTCCTCGAAGTTGGTGGCGATCAGGGCGAATGCCGTCGGTGAGCAGATCGCGCCGCCGATGCCCTGGAGCGCGCGGGCGGCCAGCAGCATCCCGCCGTCCTGGGCGAAGCCGCCCAGCAGGGAGGCGAAGCCGAACAGCAAGGTCCCGAAGATGAACACCCGGCGGCGGCCGAGGATGTCGCCCGCGCGCCCGCCGAGCAGCAGCAGCCCGCCGAAGGTCAGCGTGTAGGCGTTGATGACCCACGACAGGTTGGTGGTCGAGAAGTTCAGCGCGTCCCTGATCTGCGGCAACGCGATGTTCACGATGGTGGCGTCGAGCACCACCATCAACTGCGTGGCCGCGATGACGGTCAGGGTGATGCCCTTGCCCCGGCCCTGGCTGCTCTGTGGTGGTGAGTTCTTGCTGATCGTGTCGGAGATAGCCACGATTGTGCCCCCTGCTGGCTATGTGCCTGGCTGCGTGCTTCGTATGCTGCGGACCGACTGGTCCGGCGTGAGCCCACGGTCTGGCGCGGGCTAGGAAGGAACGGGATCGTTCACTAATGTGGACGATATCCTGGGCCTGATTGTGAACGCAAGCGTTCCCTAAGGATGGTGGCGATGGATCGGTTGGTGCGGCGTCTGACGGCGGACCGGGCGACCGGTCGGGCGGGCGCCCGACCGCTTGAGGCGGCGGACGCGCCCCCGTCACCCGCGGCGCCATCGGGGGCGGCGCCCGAACCGGCGGCTCACTGCCCGATGCGGGTCGCCCGTGAGGCCCTCACGCGGCCGGTGCGGCGCCGGGGGAAGGAGTTGGAGAACGCGATCTTCGAGGCCACGATCGACCAGCTCACCTCCGGCGGATACGCGCGGCTGACGATGGAAGGCGTCGCCGGCGCGGCGCGGACCGGGAAGGCCGCGCTCTACCGGCGCTGGGCGTCCAAGGACGAACTGGTCATCGACGCCCTGGACGCCACTCTCCCACGCCCCTACGACACCCCCGACCTCGGGTCCGCCGATCTCGAATTGCGGCAGCTCATCGAGGTGTTCATGGGCGCGATGAACTCCCCGACGGGCGCCGCGATCCAGACGCTGATGGGCGAGATCGACCATGAACGGGCCGAGGTGTTCAAGGACTTCATCGGCCAGCGGGTGATCGAGCCGACCAAGGAGGCCATCCTGGCGATCCTGCGCCGCGGCGCCGACCGCGGCGACGTCCGGCCCGGCGCGGCCACCGCGCTGGTCGCGGACGTCGTCCCGGCGATGCTGCTCTACCAGGTGAAGATCTGCGGCCGGGAGAACATGGGGCCGGGCTTCGGGGCCCGGCTGATGGACGAGGTGCTGTACCCGCTGATCCGCGCCTGAGGACGGCTGCGGCTCCGCGGGCGGGGCTGCCGGCCGGTTGGCGCCGACGGTTGGCGCCGGGCGGTTCGGGCGGGCGGCCGGGGTGAGCGGTTCGGGCGGGCGGCCTGGTGGGCGGGCCGGTGGGCGGGCCGCCGGCGGTCGGCCCGGGCGGCTGAGCGGAGGGGCTTAGGCTGGATGCTGCCCAGCTGAACGGGCTGCCCCTCCGCCGAACGGAATTCGCGATGCCCATCGTCCCGCCGACGCACTCCGTCGAGCGCTCGCTCCGCCGCGCCGGCGCCAAGATCGTCGTCGGCCTGGACGAGGTCGGGCGCGGCGCCTGGGCCGGCCCGGTCACCGTGGGCGCGGCCGTCACCGGTCTGCGCAAGGCCCCGGAGGGGCTGACCGACTCCAAGCTGCTCACCGAACTGCGCCGCCGCGCGCTCGCCCCGGTCCTCGCCGACTGGGTCACCGCCTACGCGCTCGGCCATGCCTCGCCGCAGGAGTGCGACGAGCTCGGCATGACGGCGGCGCTGCGGCTGGCCGCCGTCCGCGCGCTGGAGGCGCTGCCGGTCGAGCCCGACGCGGTGATCCTGGACGGCAAGCACGACTACCTGGGCGGCCCCTGGCAGGTGCGCACGGTGATCAAGGGTGACCAGTCCTGCATCTGCGTCTCCGCCGCCTCGGTGCTCGCCAAGGTCCACCGCGACGGGCTGATGGCCGAACTCGGCGAGGAATGCCCGGAATACGGCTTCGCGGACAACGCCGGCTACCCGTCCCCGGTGCACCGCGCCGCGCTGGAGGAGTTCGGCCCCACCGGGCATCACCGGCTCTCCTGGGCATACCTGGACGCGCTGCCGAAGTGGCGGCACCTGAAGCGCGTCCGTGACGTCGCGGGTGCGGCCGAAGGCTCCGCCGACGAACAGTTGACGCTCGGTTTCTGACGGTCCGTCTGGAATTGCCTGGGTGGGGCGGTGGATGTGCGGTGCCCAATGGGTGGGGTGCGCGTGCGTGTTCGAGCGGCATTTGATAGATATCCGGGTATGCCTGTCTTCCCCGAGGAGTCGGAGATTCACGAGAGCCTCCCGGGCCCCGGCGTTCCCTTCCCCCGCGAGTCGGACGCACAAGCCCTCCGCGCGCCTGCCAACGGCGGCGCTTCTTCCACCGCACCCACCACCGTCGCCGCCGTTCCGGTGCCCGGCCCCCGTCCGGCACCGCCGCGCCCGACACCCCCGCGCGCCGACCGCTCCGGTCCGCCGCGACTGATCCCCAAGCCCCCGCCGGCGCAGCGCCGTTCGGGCGGCGCCGAACCGCAGGTCGAGATCCAGCGCGTCGCCGCCACCCCGGCGCAGGCGCTGGAACACGCGGACGACGCGGTCGACCGACTGCTGGACGCCGGCCGCAACCCGGGCGACATCCTGGTGCTGACGGTCGGCGAGGCGCACCCCTGGCAGCAGCACGAACTCTCCTTCGGCGAGGAGCGCTACTGGGCGCAGCTCGCCGAGGGCGGGGACGTGTTCTACGCGGACGTCGCGCTGACCCGCCCGGTGCGCCGGGAGGTGGTCGTCCTGGTGGTCAACGGTGGGACGGCCGCCCGGGCCGCCGAGGCCCACGCCAAGGCGCTCGGCCACACGGCCGCGCTGCTCGTGGTCTGCGGTGACGCCGGCCCGGTCGCCACCGGGGCGGCCGGAACCGCGCCCGGCCGTTCGATCAGGGCCTGACCACGACCGAGCCACCCCGGGCCCGGCGCCGCACGGTGCCGGGCCCGGGGTCCGTCGTACCCCGGTGCGGCGAGGGCGTACGGTCCGGGGCGCGGGCTGATCCGTGGCCGGGCCCGGGCCCGACCGTGCCTGGTCTTGGTGTCGGCTGTCGGGCCTTCGGGTCGGCCCCGGCCGTGGCGTGGTCCGAGGCCGTGGCGTCGTCTGTGGTCGCGACCCGTCGGTGTCGGCGGGGTCAGCGGGTGCCGGTGCGCCGGGCGGGCTGGACGGCGGCGACCCGCGCCGGGGGCCACGGGTGCTCGGACTGCCGGGCGTGCTGGGCCCGTTCGGCCGCCTGGTGCCGGGCGCGCTGGCCGCGCGGGGCGTCCAGCGCCGAGCGCGGCGGCAGTTCCGTGACGGTGTGCACCACCCCGTCCGCCCACGAGCCCGCGTGCGGATCGCGTCCGCTCCGGCCGTCCCCGAGGACGTGCCAGCCCGCCGGGGTGAGCCCGATGTACGAGCCGCAGCGCAGCCCGTGCAGGACGGCCGCGTCCCGCAGCGCCCACATCCAGGCGCCGTCCTGCTCGGTCCAGCCGGGCGCGCCCTCGCGGCAGCGCAACAGCACGGCCGTGCGGGTCGGTTCGGCCAGCCGCAGGTCGTGCGGGGTGACCTGGCGCAGGTGCGTGAGCAGGGCGTTGCGGTGCTGCCAGCCGTCGGTGTCGTGTGGCCAGGGCGTGAACGAGGCCGAGGCGGACACGTGGTGCAGCGCGTTGAGGACGGCGATCACGACCGTGCCCGGCTGGGGCAGGTGGCGCTGGTGCAACTCCACGACGAACTCGCGCGGGTCGCGCAGCAACGGGATCCCCGAGGCGGTCCAGGTCTCCAGGTCCAGCAGCCGTCTGGGCGCCGAACTCCGGGCGAGGGGATGCTGACCTCGGCCGATACCGTTGATCACGATCCTCCTTCCTGACCCACTGGCACGCGGGTACGTGGGTACGCCGAAGGCCGGGTCCAGCGGACAGGGTTTCGGGTACGCGCCAATTCTCGCGGTATCCGGGGTGGAGCGGCAACGATGAAACGATGAACGCCACCCGAAAGCCCACGTTCCGCCGGATATGTTCCACCGCGCTCCGAGCGTCGTTCGGGCGGCGTTGGACCTTGATCCAGACCGTGTGCGGGGTCCGGTGAACCGCCATCGGCACGGTGACCACTCCTTTCCCCGCTCCGGCGTCCCGCGTGTTCGCGAGGGGGCTGCTTTCTCCCTTCGTTAGGCCATGCGAGTGATTGGTGGAATGGCGGCCCACTGCCGCCCGGTCACCCCTGCACGGCCAGCACCAGGGGCAACACCGCGCTCGCCCCGGCACGGCGCAGCAGCCTGGCGGCCACGGTGACCGTCCAGCCCGAGTCGACGAGGTCGTCCACCAGCAGCACCGGCCCGCCGGCCTCGGCCACCGCCTGCGCCACCTCCGGCGGCAGCGTCAGCGCGCCGGCCAGCGAGTGCAGTCGCTGGGCGCTGTTGCTGCGCGCGCCGTGCGGGGGCCGGCCGTCGACGTACTCGATCCGGCCGAGCAGCGGCAGCCGGCCGATCTCGGCGATCCGCGCACCGAGGCTGCCCACCAGCTGGGGGCGGGTCGAGGAGGCCATGGCCACCACGCCGACCGGCCGCTCCAGCCGGGTGCCGTCCGCCGTCGCGGGCCCGGCCCAGCCGCCGGGGCCGCGGGCCCAGTCGGCGAGCACCGCGACCAGGGCGTCCACGGCCTCGCCGGGGACCGGTACGTCCGGGGCCTGGTCGGCCAGCAGGGCGCGCAGCCGGTTGCCCCAGCCGATGTCGGACAGCCGGCCGAGCGCCCGCCCGTTCTCGGCCTGCTCGCCCGCCGGGATCCGGCCCTTGAGGGGCACGCCGAGGGAGTCCATCCCGGTGGGCCAGAGCCGGCGCGGCTCGAAGCTGATGCCCGGGCGGCCGAGGGCGGCCCGGGCCGCGTCCAGCGCCTCGGCGGAGACCTCGGCGGTGTGCAGTGGCCCCGCGCAGTTGTCGCACCGGCCGCACGGACGGGCCTGCTCGTCGTCCAGCTGGCGCCGCAGGAACTCCATCCGGCAGCCGGTGGTCGCCGCGTACTCGCGCATCGCCCGCTGTTCGGCCTCGCGGGAGGCCGCGACCTTGGCATACCGGGCGGTGTCGTACGCCCAGCTCTGCCCGGTGGCCGTCCAGCCGCCCTTGACCCGGCGGACGGCGCCGTCCACGTCGAGCACCTTGAGCATGGTCTCCAGCCGGGTGCGGCGCAGGTCCACCCGGGGCTCCAGCGCGGCGGTGGACAGCGGGCGGCCGGCCTCGGCCAGCGCGTCGATGGTGCGGCGCACCTGCTCCTCCGGCGGGAAGGCCAGCGAGGCGAAGTAGCGCCAGATCGCCTCGTCCTCGCGCCCGGGCAGCAGCAGCACCTCGGCCCGGTCGACGCCGCGCCCGGCCCGGCCGACCTGCTGGTAGTAGGCGATCGGCGAGCTGGGCGAGCCGAGGTGCACCACGAAGCCCAGGTCGGGCTTGTCGAAGCCCATGCCCAGTGCGGAGGTGGCGACCAGCGCCTTGACCCGGTTGGCCAGCAGGTCGGCCTCGGCGGTGCGGCGCTCGGCGTCCTCGGTGCGGCCGGAGTAGGAGGCGACCGGGAAGCCCCGCTCGCGCAGGAAGGCCGTCACCTCCTCGGTGGCGGCCACCGTCAGGGTGTAGACGATGCCCGAGCCCGGCAGCCGGTCGAGGTGGTCGGCGAGCCAGGCCAGCCGGTGCGCCGGGTCGGGCAGGGCCAGCACGCCCAGGGTGAGGCTCTCCCGGTCGAGCGGCCCGCGCAGCACCAGGGCGTGCTCGTCGGTGCTGCCGGTGCCGAGCTGTTCGGCGACGTCCGCGGTGACCCGGGCGTTGGCGGTGGCGGTGGTGGCCAGCACCGGGACGCCGGGCGGGAGCTCGGCGAGCATCGTGCGCAGCCGGCGGTAGTCGGGGCGGAAGTCGTGGCCCCAGTCCGAGATGCAGTGGGCCTCGTCGACCACGAGCAGGCCGGTGGAGGCGGCGAGCTTGGGCAGCACCTGGTCGCGGAAGTCGGGGTTGTTCAGCCGCTCGGGGCTGACCAGCAGGACGTCGACCTTTCCGGCGGAGACCTCGGCCTGGATCTCGTCCCACTCGTCGGTGTTGGCCGAGTTGATGGTCCGGGCGTGGATGCCGGCCCGGGCCGCCGACTCGACCTGGTTGCGCATCAGGGCGAGCAGCGGGGAGACGATCACCGTCGGCCCTGCGCCCCGGGCCCGGAGCAGGGCGGTGGAGATGAAGTAGACCGCGGACTTCCCCCAGCCGGTGCGCTGCACGACCAGGGCGCGGCGGTGGTCGACCACGAGGGCCTCGATGGCCGTCCACTGGTCCTCGCGCAGGACGGCGCCGGGCCCGGCGAGCTCGCGCAGGACGGCCTCGGCCCGCGCCCGGACCTCGGCGCGGTCGGCGGTGGCGGTGGTGTGGTTCTCGGGCTGCTGCATGGCGTCCATGTAACCCCGAGCCGCTGACATGAGGCGAATGCCGTGGCTGCGGAGAGGTGGAGGCCGGATGTATTTCATCAGCTCCTCAGCTGAACGGCCGCCGACTAATCACCCGGGGGAGTGGGCGCGGTGTGCTCCGAATGAGGGAAGCGGAAAACGAGGGCGGAGTTATCCACAGGAAAAGAGAAAAATCCGGTGCGTCTCTCGGATTGCGTCACGCTTCCGGTCATGAACGCCGCGGACAACCGGAGCGTCATGAACAACGGGAGCGTCATGAACAACGAGCGCGTCACCCTGTCCCTCGGCCCGTCCTCCGGCCACCGGCCGGTCACCATGCGCGGTCCGGCCGACATGGCCGAGCTGCTGCCCTACCTCCTGGGGTTCTACCCCGACGACAGCATCGTCGCGGTCGGCCTCCAGGGGCCCGACCTGCACCAGGGCGGAGTGATTCGGGCGGACATCCCGGAGTCGCCCGAGCAGTGGCCGGCCGCGGCGGAGGAGACGGCCGCCCTGCTGGTCGCCCTCTCCGAGCGGCACGGCGAGCGGCCCGTCCAAGTGCTCCTCTACCTCTGCCAGGATCCGACCACGGTGCACGCCCCTCCCGTGGTGGACGGCCTGCGGCCGCTGGCGGACGACCTCCGCGCGGCCTTCGGGCGCAGGGGGGTGGCCGTCAAGGAGTCGCTCTGCGTCTCGGACGGCCGCTGGTGGTCCTTCCTCTGCCGCCGCGCCGGGTGCTGCGATCCGGCGGGCAACCCGATCCGCCGTGCCCCCGGCCCGGGCCCGGCGGCCGCCGCTGCGGCCTTCGCCGGCCTCGCGCCGCGCGGCAGCCGGAAGGCGATCATCGGCGGGCTGGCCCCGATCGGCCCGCCGGGGGTGGACGCCCAGCGTGCGGCGCTCGCCCGGGCCGAGGCGGCCGAGGCCAACGGTGCTGACGGCGCTGGGGGCTCCGGTGGCGCGGCCGTCCAGGAGCAGGGCGCCGGCCTGCTCGACCAGGCCTTCGCCGAGTTCGCGGCCGGGGCCCGGGAGCTCGACGAGGAGCGGGCGGCCCGGCTGCTGGTCGCCCTGCGGGACCGCCTCACCCGGGATCGCGGCGTCGAGTACACCCGGCCCGCCGAGCTCGCGCCCGCCGAGCGGCTCTGGCGCTTCCTCGCCCGGCGCGCCGTGCCGCCCTACGAGGGCTGCGCGGTGGCCCCTCTCACCCTGCTGGCCTGGGCCTCCTGGGTGGCGGGGGACACCGCGACGGCCCGCGTCGTGCTGGGCCACGTCCTCCGGCTCGACCCGTCCTACCTGCTGGCCGAGCTGCTGTACGAGTCGTTGAACGACGGTATGACGCCCGACGCGCTGCTCGCGGCAGTCGAGGCGCAGCGTCGGCGGCGCGAGGCGGGTGGGCCCGTGCCGGCGCCCGCCGGCGAACCGGGGCCGGCGCCCACCGAGGGCCCGGGTGGTGACCAGACGGGCCGCGGTGGGCCGTCAGGGCTGCCCGGGCCGGCGGGGGCCTCACGCCGCCGCCGGACGGCCCGCCGGAAGGCCGCGAAGGCGGCTCAGGCCACAACGGCGGCGGCCGAGCGCGGCCCGGTCGGCCCGGGCGGCCCGGCCGAGCCGACGCCGCGTCCGGACGGTCCGGGCCCGCTCGCCCTGCTGCCGGCGCCCGGGTGCGCTCCGGTGCCCCGGCAGCGGTCCGCCCGGGGTCTGCGGCTCGGTCGGGCGGCGGTGTCCCGGGCCGCCGCCGCACCGTCGGCCGCCGGGCGCCACCGGTGCCGTGGCGTCCGTCGGGCGGCGAGGGGAGCCCACCACGCGCGCTGACCTCGCCGGGCGTCCGCCAGGGGCCGCCCGGAGCCTCGCCGCCCGGCCCGGGCGGGCTTCGCTAGGCCTCGCCGTGCGCCAGCTTGATCAGGCGGTCGAGCACCTTGCCGCCGCTCGCCCGAAGGCCGTCGTGCTCCCACTCGTTGGTGATCCAGGTCCGCAGACCGCGCACCGCGCGGGCGGTCGCCAGCGAGTCGGCGGTGTCCACGTACATGTCGTCGTGGTAGACCGCCGCCACGACGGGGACGGTGTTGGCGGCCAGCCGCGCCGGGTCGTACAGGTCGGGCCAGTCGGTGCGGGCGGCCAGCAGGTCCGCGGCCTCCTTCAGCGGGCGCAGCGCCGGGTCGGTGTCGAACATCCAGGGGTAGATCATCTCCCCGGTGAACAGCACCGGTGCGCCGGAGTCCAGCGAGGCCCGGGCGTCGAACTGCGGGAACTCCTTGCGGACCCGCTCGGCCGACCAGGCGGTGCCGCCCTGGTCCACCGAGCGCTGGCCGTAGATCGACTCGTGCAGCACGGCGTACAGCGGTCCCTCCGCGAAGGAGAGCTTGGCCTGGGCACCGGCCAGGAAGGTGTCGGACAGCTCGGGGCCGGCCGCGCCGTCCACCCAGGCCTCCTCCAGCAGGTAGTGCAGGGTGCCGGAGCCGCTGCCGCCGCCGAGCATCAGACCGAGGGCCTGGAACGCCTCGACGGTGAGCAGTCCGCCGTCGGGCAGCGTCGCGGGGGCGGCGGCGAGGTGCGCGGCGATCCGCCGTACCGCCTCGACGTCCTGCGGGAACCTGGCGTAGTGGTCCTCGTTCTTGTGGACCACCCGCGGGTAGGCGGCGCGGTAGACGTCGTCCGCCGAACTGCCGAGGCCGGACAGGCCGCCGGTGATGAAGGCCTCGGCCAGGCCCTCGGGGGCGAAGGAGAGGTAGGTGAGGGTGCAGAAGCCGCCGAAGCTCTGGCCGAGCACGCTCCAGCGCCGGTCCGCGCCGAGCAGCTGGTGGCGGATCAGCTCGGCGTCCCGCACGATCGAGTCCGCGCGGAAGTGCGCCAGGTAGTCCGCCTGCTCCTGGGCGCCGCCGCGCCGGGCGAGGGTCTGCCGGGTCGCGGGCGTGGAGCGACCGGTGCCGCGCTGGTCGAGCAGGAGTACCCGGTAGTCGTCGAGGGCGCGTTCCAGCCAGGCGTCGCGGCCGAGCGGGCGGGCGGCCTTGCCGCCGGGGCCGCCCTGGAGGAAGACCAGCCAGGGCAGGTCGGCCTGCTCGCGGCCGGTGGCCACCACCTCGCGGGCGTACACCTCGATCTGCTCGCCCTGCGGGTCGGCGTGGTCGAGGGGGGCCTGGAAGACGTGGTCGGTCGTAACAATCCCGGGCAGCCGGCTGACGGTGGACATGCAACTCCTCGGTCTCTGCTGGTCACAGCGGTCAGGTCGCGGCTCACGGGGTCACCGGGTGCGGGCGCCGCGACCCCCGCACCGTATCCTGACCGCGGTCGGGCACCGGTTCGACGGCCACCGCCCACTCGGCCAGGCATACGATGCCGGGCCGGGGCGGGTTGCACGGCAGGCCGCGGGCCGGGACGCAGCCGCCGCCACCCGGCGGCGAGACCGCGCCGCCCTGGTGGCAGCCCAGTGACGGCCCGACCGTGACGGCTCGACGGCTGCGGCACGACCGCCCGGCGGGCCGGGCTCGACGGGCCGCACCCGTCGCCGGGCGTGACCTGGAGGCGGTGCGCGGCGTTCACCCCGGGGGGCCGGCGACCGGCCGACGCTCGTCGGGCGGCAGGTTCCGGGCGGACCGCCCGCCGAGCGGGGTGGCCACGGCGCCGGGGCACCGGAGCGTGCGGGGCCCGCTCGGGTCACCTGGCCCGGCCGTTGCTGCGGCCCACGGGCCGGGCGCCACCGGCAGGCCGGGCCACCGGACCTGACGACGCGCCGGGCGCCGCGTCGGGCCCGACGCGAAGGCGCGGCGCGCCGGTACCGGCCTGGTACCGCGCACCGCATGGCACGGCCCGGCACCGGGTACGGCCAGACACGGCACACCCGCCGACGGGGCACCCCGCCGGCCCGGCACCATCAGCACGCGATCGAGCGTGCTCGCGGCCCACCGGCCTGACCAGGCCACCGGACCGCCGAGGGGAGGAGAGTCCGGTGACCGCCATGAGGCCACCACAGGCCATGCCGGCCGAGAGCGTGGTCGGCGCGCCGAGACCGGTCGGCCGCCCCGACCAGGTCCAGACGGCCGGACCGGCGGGGGCGTCCGTCGGCCCGAGTCGGCTCGCGGCCCCGCCAAGGCCGCAGCCTCCCGCCGTCCACCACGCGGTGCTCTGCGTCAACGCCCCCGCGATGGCCGCCTCCGGACCGGACGGTCAGCTGCGCGGCCACGGCCTGCACGGCTTCTACCGCAACGGCGTCCGGGTGCTCGCCCGGATGGAGCTGCGCCTGGGCGGCATGGAGCCGCTGCCGCTCCAGGGCGCCCTGACCAGCACCGCGCAGGCCCGCTTCCTCGGCGCCGTCCGGCTCCCCGGCGACCTCGACCCGGACCCGGCGCTCACCGTCGAGCGGCTGCGCCACGCGGACGGAGTGGAGACCGTCATCGTGCGCAACACCGGCGGCCGGCCCGCCCGGCTGCCGATGGAGATCGCCCTCGGCACCGACCTCGGCCCGGTCGCCGAGATCGCCGCCGGGCACCGCCCGGCCGACCTGCCGGGCCAGGTGCAGTCCGCCGGGCTGCGCTGGGCCGGCCCGGCGCACAGCGCGGTGGTCAGCGCCAAGCCCTCCCCGCACGCGGTGCTGGCCGGGGCCGGGGTGCTCCGGTGGGACTTGGAGGTGCAACCCGGCGCCCGCTGGTCGGTCGAGCTGCGCGCCGAACTGGAGAGCACCGCCCCCGGCCCGCGGCCGCCCGGCGGGCGGGGCACGGGCGTGCCGCTGCCCTGGGCCGAACCGGAGGTCCGCAGCGACGACGCCCGGGCCACCCTGCTGGTCACCCGCTCCCTGGACGCCCTCGGCGGGCTGCTGTTCGCCGACCCGGACCGCCCGACCGACCTCTACCCGGCCTCCGGAGCGCCCTGGCGCTTCGGCCTCGCCCCGGCCGACGCGCTCTGGGCCGCCCGGCTCACCCTGCCGCTCGGCACCCGGCTCGCCGCCGGCACCCTCCGGGCGCTGGCCCGCCGTCAGCAGCCCGCCGCCGCCCCGGGCCGCACCGAAGGCCTGCTGCCCGGCGCCCTCCGGCACGGCGGCCCCGAGCTGCCGCCCACCTGCACCGCCACCGAGGCCACCCTGCTGTTCGTCACCGTGCTGGCCGAGGCCTGGCGCTGGGGCCTGCCCCGCGCGGAGACCGCCGACCTGCTCCCGGCCGCCGAGCGGGCCCTGGCCGCCCTTCGCGAGGGCCTGGTCGACGGCTTCGTCACCGACCTCAGCCGCCCGGCGGAGGACCGCACCGCCCACCCGGTGGCCGCCCGGGCCGAGGTCCAGGCGCAGGCCCACCGCGCCGCCCTGCACGGCGCCGAACTGCTGGAGGCCTTCGGCCGCCCCGGCGCCGAGGAGTGGCGCGGCTGGGCCGCCGAACTGCGCGGGCGCTTTCGCGAGCGGTTCTGGATCGACGACCTCTCCGGCGGCCGCCCCGCCGCCGCGCTGGCCCCGGGCGGCCAGCCACTGCCGGCCGTTGCCTCCTGCCTGGTGCACCTGCTGGACACCGGGCTCGCCGCCGACGGCGGCCGGCACGAGAGCCTGCTGGACCGGGAACAGACCCGGCTGCTGGCCCAGCGCCTGGCCGCGCCGGAGCTGGACAGCGGCTGGGGCCTGCGCACGCTCAGCGCCAAGTCCCCCCGCTTCAACCCGCTGGGCCACCGCGGCGGCGCGGTGCGGGTCCACGAGACCGCGCTGGCGATCGCCGGGCTGGCCGAAGCCGGCCACGAGAACGAGGCCGGCGCCCTGCTGGAGGGCCTGCTCGCCGCGGCCGCCCACTACGAGGGGCGGCTGCCCGAGATGTACGCGGGGGAGCAGCGCATCCCCGGCTGCCCGCCGGTGCCGCACCCGGCCGCCTGCCGCCCGGCGGCGGTCTCGGCGGCCGGCGCCGCGCACGCGGTGTTCGCGCTCGCCGGGGTCCGACCCGACGTGCCGGGCGGCCGGGTGCTGGTCCGCCCGGCCAGCACCGCTCCGCTCGGCGAGCTGGAGCTGACCGGCCTGCGGGTCGCCGGCGAGCCCTTCTCGGTCCGGGTGAGCCGGATCGGCGTGGCGATGGTCGAGGAGGCCTCTGCGGAGCTGCAACTGGTCGCCCGCTGACACCCCTGCCCGGGCCCGCCCGGTTCCGGCGACACCTCAGGCGGGCCGGGCGCGGTCCGTGTACGGGCCTGTGCTTATCGTCAGAGAGACGACTATGATCGTCGCCATGTCGCGCTACGATCCGTCGGCCTTCCCCCCGTTCGCTGTCACGGTTGACCTGGTGGTGCTGACGGTGCGCGACCACGCGCTCTGCGCCCTGCTGGTCAGACGCGGCGAGCCGCCGTTCCAGGGGTACTGGGCACTGCCCGGCGGCTTCGTCCGCCCGGACGAGGGCCTGGCCGAGGCCGCCTCCCGGGAGCTGGCCGAGGAGACCGGCCTGCGCGCGCACTCAGCCCCCGGCCACGAGGCGGTCGGCCCCGGCGCGGCCGGTGCCCACTTGGAGCAGCTCGCCACCTACGGCCACCCGCAGCGCGATCCCCGGATGCGGGTGGTCAGCGTCGCCTACCTGGTCCTCGCCCCCGACCTGCCGACCCCCCGGGCCGGCGGCGACGCCAGCAGCGCCCGCTGGGCCCCGGTCGGCGAACTGCTCGGCCAGAGCCCGGTCGACGGAGTCCCGCTCGCCTTCGACCACGGGCTGATCCTCGCCGACGGCGTGGAACGCGCCCGCTCCAAGATCGAGTACTCCTCCCTCGCCACCGCCTTCTGCCCCACCGAGTTCACCGTCGGCGAGCTGCGCCGGGTCTACGAGGCGGTCTGGGGCGTGGTCCTGGACCCGCGGAACTTCCACCGCAAGGTCACCGGCACCCCCGGCTTCCTGCTGCCCTCCGGCGGCACGACGACCCGTCAGGGGGGCCGTCCTGCCCAGCTGTTCACCGCGGGCGGCGCGACCGTCCTCAACCCGCCCATGCTGCGCCCGGAGTCCTGACCCGGCCCCGGCCCGCCGCCCCCGGCCCGCCGCCGACTCCCCCTGGCCCGGGAATCGCAGGATCGGATTGTCCCCTGATCGGGTGAGGTGGGTGGCCGACGGGCCCGCGCCGCTCCCGTAATGCCCGGAATCTCCGCCACCGGCCCCTAATGTGCTGGCGCGGGGCCGTGCCGGCACGCGCCAACACACCAGGGGGCGCCCCGCGTCGGGCAGGTCGGCCGAGGGCATGGGAGCAGGCAGCGATGATCCAGATCACCGGACTGACCAAGGTCTACCGCAAGGGCGCGCCGCCCGCGGTGCTCGATCTGACCTTCGACGCCCGGCCCGGCATGGTGACCGTGCTGCTCGGCGCCGAGGGCGCGGGCAAGTCCACCGCGCTGCGGCTGATGCTCGAACTCGAACGCGGCCAGGGCGTCACGCTCTTCGACGGCCGCACCTACCGTCGGCTGCGCCGCCCCGAGCGGGAGGTCGGCGTGCTGCTGCCCGGCCCCGGGCCGGGCGCGGCCGCCGTGGCGGGCCACCCGGGCCGCAAGGCGCACGGCCACCTGCGGATGCTGGCGGCGGCGGTCGGCGCCCCTGCGCGGCGGGCCGACGAACTGCTGGAGCAGACCCGGCTGGCCGCCGTCGCCGGGCAGCGGCTGCGCAGCTTCTCGCCCGGCATGCACCGCCGGCTGGCCCTGGCCGCGGCCTTGCTCGGCGACCCCGGCACGCTGCTGCTGGACGCGCCGACCGAGGGCCTGTCCCCGCGCAACGTCGAGTGGTTCCACTCCTTCCTGCGCTCGTTCGGCGTCGCCGGCGGGACGGTCCTGGTGACCACCCGCACCCCGCAGGAGGCCGCGCAGCTCGCCGACCGGGTCATCACGCTGGACCGCGGTCGACTGGTGGCAGACCAGCCGGTGGCGGAGTTTCGCCGGACCAGGCTCAGCCCCGAAGTGGCCGTCCGCGGGCCGCAGATGGCGCGGCTGGCCGACCTGCTGGTCAGTCAGGGCGCCGAGGTGCGGCGGGACGGCGGCGCGGGCCTCGCGGTGGCGGGCATCGACCGTACCGAGATCGGTGAACTCGCCTATCGTCACGGCATCCTGCTGCACGAGCTGGCCGACCGGGTGGTCGAGCAGCCGGCGCCCCGGGCCGCCCTGCCGGTCGCGTCGGGCCGCTCCGGCCACCTCCGTGTCCAGTCCGGCCCCACCGCTGCCGAGCCGAACCCCGAATCCGGCCCCGAGCCCGCTCAGGAACCGGCCTCCGACGCCCCGGCCGTCACCGTCCCGCGCCACCGGGGCGCCCGTCGCCTGGAGGCCCGGCCGGCGGCCGCCCACCACCGGGACGAGGCGGCGCTGCCCACCCGCGCCCTGCCGGCCGCCTCGGCCGCGACCGCCCTGTCCGCGACCGCCCTCTCCACCCTCGGTACCACCCCCCACCAGGCCGAGCCCGCCGAGCCCACTCCGACCGTCGCCGTGGAGCGGCTGTTCCGTGGCGGCCCCGGCGCCCTGGCCAGATCCGCGTCGGCCCTCGCCCCGACCCCCGTCCCCGCCCCCGCTGCCGGTGCAGGGGAGCCCGGGCCCGACCCGGCCAGGGGCCGCCGCGAGAGCGCCGCCGACCTGCTGACCGACGACACCGTCCGGCTCGGCCGCCCGGCCCAGGCCCCGGCCCAGGTCGCGCCCCCGGTCCCCGGCGGTCCCGTCAGCCCCGCAACCCCCGACGACCACCGGAGCGAGTGAACCGTGCGTGTCCTGGCCTACGAGCTGCGCCGCCTGCGCGGCCTGCGTTCCACCTGGCTGTTGCTCGCCGCCGTGCTGCTGTGCGACGCCGTCACGGCCGCCGTCCTGGCGAGCCAGGCCCCGGCCGGCCCGCTGGCCGCCCCGGCCGGGGTGCGGCTGCTGACCGCCGCCGTGCCGCTGATCCCGCTGCCGTTCGCCGCGTTCGGGGCCGGCGTGCTGGGCGCGCTCTCGTACGGGCACGAGGTGCGACACCCGGGGCTGCCGGCCTCCCGGGTGTCGTACCCGCGGCGGGTGCAGCTGCTGCTGGCCAAGCTGCTGGTGGTCGGTCCCGTCGCGGGGCTGCTGGCGCTGGCGACCCTGCTGCTCGACGCGGTGGTGGTGCAGCTGGCGCTGCCGGGCGGGGTGACGGTGGCTGCCTGGGCGGAGCCCTCGGCCTTGTCGGACCAGGTGTCGCAGGCGCTGGCCGCCACCGGGCTGTCCGGCCTGGCCGACCTGCCGGGCCTGGCCGACCTGCCGGGCGTGTTCGCCCCGGTGGGGCTGGCGGCCGGCCACGGGGTGCCGGCGGCTCTGCTGGCCTTCGTCCTGCTGACCGTCGTGGCGGGCTGGACCGGGGTGCTGACGGCGTCGCTGACCCGCAGCGCCTCGGTCGGGGTGCTGCTGTTGTGCGCGCTGCCGCCGCTGCTGGAGTCCGGTGTGGCGCTGCTGCTGCGGGAGACCGGCAGGCCGTGGCCGACCCGTGCGGCCGAACTGCTGCCGTTCCAGTCCGGCGTCGAATGGGCCTACGGCTGGGTTTACCGCGGGGGGCACGAGGCGGCGGCCGGGAGCGCGGCGCTGACGGATCCGGCCCTGCTCGTGGCGGTGGCGGCGCCCGCGGCCGTCCTGCTGCTCGCGGCGCTCCTGGTGCAGGTCCGGCGGCGCGCGCTCTGACGCCGGGCGTCGAGGGGGTGGTCGCGCCGAAGAATCAAGATCGACCAGCAGTGACCGTAATGCGCGGTTCTTCCTGATAAGAAGTCAATTATCCAGTCGCGGTCGATCACCCTTTCGTGTGCTTTTCACGAGAATTCTCAAGCTGCGCCTGCCGATCGCCGACAAAGGAGCTGTGAGTACCCTTGCGCACCCCACCATGACCCCCGCCCGTTCCGCCGACGGACCCATCCACGGCCCCGGCGATCTGGACCGCTTCTCGTACGCCGACCGGCCGACTCCGCCGGCGCCCCGCTGGGAGGGCGCCGAGTCCGATCTCGCCCGGGTCGGCCGCAAGACCACCAGCAGCCGCGGTCGCGGTCTGCACGGCCAGCTGGTCCAGCAGCTCGGCCAGATGATCGTCTCCGGCGACCTCGGTGCCGACCGTCCGCTCGTGCCCGAGGAGATCGGCCAGCGGTTCGAGGTGTCCCGCACAGTCGTCCGCGAGTCGCTGCGCGTCCTGGAGGCCAAGGGCCTGGTCAGTGCCCGGCCGAACGTCGGCACCCGGGTCCGCCCGGTCGCCGACTGGAACCTGCTGGACCCGGACATCATCGAGTGGCGCGCCTTCGGCCCGCAGCGGGACGAGCAGCGCCGGGAGCTGTTCGAGCTCCGCTGGGCGATCGAGCCGCTGGCCGCCCGGCTCGCCGCCGGCCACGGCCGGGAGGACGTCCAGCAGCGGCTGGTCGAGCTGGTCGAGATCATGGGCCACGCCGCCGCCCAGGCCGACCTCTCCACCTACGCCCGGGCCGACGCCGAGCTGCACGGCCTGATCCTCCAGATGGCCGGCAACCGGATGCTGGAGCACCTGTCCGGGATCGTCGCCGGCGCGCTGCAGGTGTCGGGCGGCCCGGCCATCTCCTGCGAGCGCGCCTCCGAGTCCTCGGTCAGCCTGCACGCCCGGCTGGTGGACGCGCTGGGCACGGGCGACGGCACCGCGGGGGAGGCCGCGATGCGGGCGCTGCTCACCGTCCACCCCGAGATCGAGCCGTCCGTCCCCGCCCCTCGGGAGCACTGAGCGGGCTGTTCCGGTGAGCGGGCGCCCCGTCCGTCCTCCGTTCCTCCAGGGCCCTCCGGCCGCACCCGCGCGGCGCAGCCGGAGGGCTTCTGCACGCCGGCGGTCCGACCCGGACGCGTGATGCCCCGTCCATGACAACAGGTTTCGGCGCGGGTGAGCGATGATGGATTCCGGCCCCGTGGCCGCGGGTGCCGAGTGGTGTGACCCGCGACACGAAGGCCATGCGTAACACTTGACGAGTAGCAGCGATGTCTCCTGAGCGGGGGCAGCTCCGGAATACTTCAACATGTCACAATGCTGTGTTGGTCCGCGGCGCTGCTGCCGTCCTGCAAACCCAGTCCTCAAGCCCGAGTCGGTCGGAATCGACACCGCGCGTCCGACGCGCGATTTCCTTCCCCGCCCGCTCGGGCGGCCGGTACGGGTTCGAGTCCACTCATCGTCCGAGAGGTTGTTCGTGTCGGCCAGCACATCCCGTTCACTTCCCCCCGAGATCGCCGAGTCCGCAGCTCTGCTGGCGCTCATCGAGCGGGGCAAGGCCCAGGGGCAGATCGCCGGTGACGACGTGCGCCAGGCGTTCGAGGCGGACCAGATCCCGGTCACCAAGTGGAAGAACGTCATGCGCAGCCTCAACCAGGTGCTGATTGAGGAGGGGGTGGATCTCATGGTCAGCGCGGCCGAACCGGCCGGCGCCAAGCGCAAGAGCGTTGCTGCCAAGAGCCCCACCAAGCGCACCGCCACCAAGGCTGTCACCACCCGGAGCCCGTCCGCCTCCACGGCCCCGACCAAGCCGCCCGTACGGATCGCGCCCGGTGCGCCCGTCGCGGCCCCGGCCGTGGCGGCCGCCACTGCGTCCGCCCCCACGGTGTCCGCCGGGATCACCTCGGAGACGACCGGTGTCGCCTCCGAGCTGAAGACGGTCGCGGCGAAGAAGGCGGCCCCGGCCAAGAAGGCCGCCGCCAAGAAGGCCGCCGCGCCGGCCAAGAAGACCGCCGCCAAGAAGACCGCCGCCAAGGCGGGCAAGGGCGACGAGGAGCTCGGTGGCGAGGAGGAGCTGCTCGAGGACGTCGCGCTGCCCGGCGACAAGGCCGGCGAGGAGGCGGAGCCCGAGGAGGAGTCGCAGGGCTTCGTGCTCTCCGACGACGACGAGGACGACGCGCCGGCCCAGCAGGTCGCCGTCGCCGGTGCCACCGCCGACCCGGTCAAGGACTACCTGAAGCAGATCGGCAAGGTCCCGCTGCTCAACGCCGAGCAGGAGGTCGAGCTCGCCAAGCGCATCGAGGCCGGCCTGTTCGCCGAGGACAAGCTCTCGGCCGCCGACAAGCTCGCCCCCAAGCTCAAGCGCGAGCTGGAGATCATCGCCGAGGACGGCCGCCGCGCCAAGAACCACCTGCTGGAGGCCAACCTCCGCCTGGTGGTCTCGCTGGCCAAGCGCTACACCGGCCGCGGCATGCTCTTCCTGGACCTGATCCAGGAGGGCAACCTCGGTCTGATCCGTGCGGTCGAGAAGTTCGACTACACCAAGGGCTACAAGTTCTCCACCTACGCCACCTGGTGGATCCGCCAGGCGATCACCCGCGCCATGGCCGACCAGGCCCGCACCATCCGCATCCCGGTGCACATGGTCGAGGTCATCAACAAGCTGGCCCGCGTCCAGCGCCAGATGCTCCAGGACCTGGGCCGCGAGCCCACCCCGGAGGAGCTGGCCAAGGAACTCGACATGACCCCCGAGAAGGTCATCGAGGTCCAGAAGTACGGCCGTGAGCCGATCTCGCTGCACACCCCGCTCGGCGAGGACGGCGACAGCGAGTTCGGTGACCTGATCGAGGACTCCGAGGCGGTCGTCCCGGCCGACGCGGTCTCCTTCACCCTGCTCCAGGAGCAGCTGCACTCGGTGCTGGACACCCTCTCCGAGCGCGAGGCCGGCGTGGTCTCGATGCGCTTCGGCCTGACGGACGGTCAGCCGAAGACGCTCGACGAGATCGGCAAGGTGTACGGGGTCACCCGTGAGCGCATCCGCCAGATCGAGTCGAAGACCATGTCGAAGCTGCGCCACCCGTCGCGTTCCCAGGTGCTGCGCGACTACCTGGACTGATCCGGCCGGTACGGTCGCAAGCGTGTGACGAAGGCCCGGAGCCCCACGGCTCCGGGCCTTCGCCGCTGTCCGGGCCCGGGCGGGTCAGCGTCCGGGTGGCCGTTGTCCCTCGTCCGGGTGGCGGTGTGGCGGGAAGCGGTCGCACCGCGTAGTCGATCACCTACGCTGTGGCGGTTGCCTGCTGCCGAGCCGACTGGAGTCACGGTGCTGCCCAACCCGGACCGCGCTGCCCTGCCGACCCCCGCCCCGCCCCCGGCGAGCCCGGCGGCCGCCCGTGCGGGCCGCCGCCGACGGGCCGCCGTGCTGGCGCTGCTGGCCGCCGTGCCCGTCCCGCTGGTCGCGCTCGGTGCGGCCGGTCCGGCCGGGGCGCAGCGCCGGGTGGTCGGCGGCACCGCCGAGACCACCGCCGACCACCCGTGGGTGGTGGCGCTGTCCAGCCGCCAGCAGTTCGGCAGCGGCCGCTCCGGCCAGTTCTGCGGGGGAGCGCTGGTCACGCCGACCAAGGTGGTGACGGCCGCGCACTGCTTCTACGACGAGTCCCGGGGCGCCAAGGTGGACCGGCCGGGGCTCAAGGCCGTCATCGGCCGGGACGACATGCGCAGCTCGGCCGGCCGCGAGGTGCCCGTGCGGTCGGTCTGGATCCACCCCGACTACTCCTTCACCGCGAACCTGAACGACGTCGCCGTGCTCACCCTCGCCGACCCCCAGGACTCCCGGCCGGTGATCGACCTGGTCGGCCAGGGCGAGACCGAGCCGTACGCGGCCGGGACCGCCGCGCGGGTCTTCGGCTGGGGCGACACCACCGGGCGCGGCGACTACTCGCCCACGCTGCGCGGGGTGGAGGTGCCGGTCATCGCGGACCAGACCTGTGCGCAGGCCTACCCGGGCGGGCAGGACGGCAAGTTCGACGCCCGGGGCATGGTGTGTGCGGGCGAGGAGAAGGGCGGCAAGGACGCCTGCCAGGGCGACAGCGGCGGCCCGCTGGTCGTCGGCGGCCGACTGGTCGGCCTGGTCTCCTGGGGGACGGGTTGCGCCGAGGCGGCCCACCCGGGCGTCTACACCAGGGTGGCGTCCGTCGCGGACGCGGTGCGCTCGGTGCTGTGAGGGCCGCCCGGGCCGTTGCCGGTGGCCAACTGGTCACGTTATGAAGCCACATCGCTGCGGAGCGTGCGGGTATCCGGGAACAGCAGAGCCGGGCGACTGACCTCGAGGGGATCTGTCGCCCGGCTCACCGGTCGCGCGTGGTGCGCGACCGGACACACAGCTCGACGCCGACTGCTGGTGTGGCGCCTTGGATCAGCGCTCTTCTTCGGCGGCCGTGGCGTTGGTGGTGCCGCTGAGACGGCCGCTCTCGTCCTGTATCTCCACGGCGATCTTCTTGAGCTCGGGCTCGAACTTCCGGCCGTGGTGGGCGCAGAAGAGCAGCTCTCCGCCGCTGGCGAGTACGACGCGCAGGTAGGCCTGGGCGCCGCAGCGGTCGCAGCGGTCAGCCGCGGTGAGCGGGCTCGCAGGTGTCAGAACAGTAGTCACGTCGCCTCTTCTCTAGCTCGACGAGCTGTCGTACCAGGGTCAACATCCAACCAGGCCGAAAACGTTCCCGCTCGTGGCTTTTCTTCTCTGAGGATTCTGCTGTGTTGATGAGGACGTGCCCCGGGGGCCGGTGGTTCATGCGTACCGAATCCCAGGATCCGCCCGTCCCTCGAACGCCCGATCGGGACCGGGTGCGAGGTCCGCGTAGCATAATCCTCTGCCGGGTTGGAGCATAAGCCCCGCCCCGGGCCCCGGTAGCCTGCATAACGGCAGTTCCGGAGCCTGTGCCAGGCCCCACGATCCGCCAGGACCGGTGGTACCGGGAGGAGATGGCGCCCCGGGGTCCGGATACCGGAGCGGTCCTTGTTCGCGCAGCGCGTACAAGCTGCGCGGGAGCGGCCCGCCGTGCTGTGCACCCAGCGGAGGGGTGCGAGCACACCGGGCGACGGCTGTCGGTGCGGCGTGCTGCACTGGCGGATGGTCCGGATGCGTCCGGATGTGACCGATAAGACAGAACTTCACCGAGGAGAGTGCCGCGTGAGTGCCGAAACGACCGTGCCGTCCGCACTGCTGGCCGGCGACGACGGTTCCAACTACACCGCTCGGCACCTGCTCGTCCTGGAGGGCCTGGAGGCGGTCCGCAAGCGCCCCGGCATGTACATCGGCTCGACGGACAGTCGCGGCCTGATGCACTGCCTCTGGGAGATCATCGACAACTCCGTCGACGAGGCGCTGGGCGGTCACTGCGACCGCATCGAGGTCCTGCTGCACCCGGACTCCTCGGTCGAGGTCCGCGACAACGGGCGCGGCATCCCGGTCGACGTCGAGCCCAAGACCGGGCTGTCCGGCGTCGAGGTCGTGATGACCAAGCTGCACGCCGGCGGCAAGTTCGGCGGCGGCTCCTACGCGGCCTCCGGCGGCCTGCACGGCGTCGGCGCCTCGGTGGTCAACGCGCTCTCCGCCCGGCTGGACGTCGAGGTCGACCGCAGCGGACACACCCACGCGATCAGCTTCCGCCGCGGAACCCCCGGCATCTTCACCGAGGCCAGCCCGGACGCGCCCTTCGAGCCCGCCAACGGCCTGACCAGGGCCCGCAAGGTGCCCAAGGCCCGCACCGGCACCAGGATCCGCTACTGGGCCGACCGGCAGATCTTCCTCAAGGACGCCCGGCTCTCCCTGGAGCACCTGTACAGCCGCGCCCGGCAGACCGCGTTCCTCGTCCCCGGCCTGACCATCGTCGTGCGTGACGAGCGGCTCACCGAGAGCGAGCAGGTCGAGGAGTCGGTCTTCCGCTTCGACGGCGGCATCGCCGAGTTCTGCGAGTTCCTGGCGCCCGACAAGCCGGTCTGCGACGTGCTGCGGCTGCACGGCGAGGGCACCTTCAAGGAGACGGTGCCCGTCCTGGACGAGCTCGGCCACATGACCCCCACCGAGGTCACCCGGCAACTCGGCGTGGACATCGCGCTGCGCTGGGGCGCCGGTTACGACACCACCCTGCGCTCCTTCGTCAACATCATCGCCACCCCCAAGGGCGGCACCCACATGACCGGCTTCGAGCGCTCGCTGGCCAAGACCGTCAACGAGGCGCTGCGCGCGGCCAAGCTGCTGCGCGTCGCCGAGGACGACATCACCAAGGACGACGCCACCGAGGGCCTCACCGCGGTGGTCACCGTCCGGCTCGCCGAGCCGCAGTTCGAGGGCCAGACCAAGGAGGTGCTCGGCACCTCGGCGGCCAACCGGATCGTCGCCGCCGTCGTCGCCAAGGAGCTCAAGGCCTTCCTCACCTCGGCCAAGAAGGACCAGAAGCTCCAGGCCCGGGCCGTGCTGGACAAGGTCGTCGCGGCCGCCCGCACCCGGGTCGCGGCCCGCCAACACAAGGAGGCCCAGCGCCGCAAGACCGCGCTGGAGACCAGTTCGCTGCCGGCCAAGCTGGCCGACTGCCGCAGCGACGACGTCGACCGCAGCGAACTGTTCATCGTCGAGGGCGACTCCGCGCTCGGCACCGCCAAGCTCGCCCGCAACTCCGAGTTCCAGGCGCTGCTGCCGATCCGCGGCAAGATCCTCAACGTGCAGAAGGCCTCGGTGAGCGACATGCTCAAGAACACCGAGTGCGCCGCGATCATCCAGGTGATAGGGGCCGGTTCGGGCCGCACCTTCGACATCGACCAGGCCCGCTACGGCCGGGTCATCTTCATGGCCGACGCCGACGTCGACGGCTCGCACATCCGCACCCTGCTGCTGACGCTGTTCCACCGCTACATGCGGCCGATGGTCGAGCAGGGCCGGGTCTTCGCCGCCGTGCCGCCGCTGCACCGGATCGAGCTCACCAGCCCCAAGCGCGGCCAGGAGAAGTACCACTACACCTACTCCGACGCCGAACTGCGCTCCACCCTGCTGGAGTTCCAGCGCAAGGGGCAGCGCTGGAAGGAGCCGGTGCAGCGGTACAAGGGCCTGGGCGAGATGGACGCCGACCAGCTGGCCGAGACCACCATGGACCCGCGCCACCGCACGCTGCGCCGGATCAACCTGGGCGACCTGGAGCAGGCCGAGCGGATCTTCGACCTGCTGATGGGCAACGACGTCGCCCCCCGCAAGGAGTTCATCGTGGACTCGGCGGCCACCCTGGACCGCTCCCGTATCGACGCCTGAGGCCTTCGGATCCCTCCGGCACGAGGGCCCCCCCCCCCCCGGGGGGGGGGCCCCCGGGGGGCGGCCCCCCCGCCGGGCCACCCCCGCGCCCCTCCAACCGGGGGCCCCGGGCCCGAAACTCGGGG